>DSBN01000239.1 GCA_011046055.1 Sediminispirochaeta sp.
AGTGCACTTGCACTTTCCAAAATGAGAATGCCTCCAACAGTTAGAAACACAAATCATTGCTATGCAAATGAAGCAAATTCTCAATTTGGAAGTCATTAGACTTCCAAATTGAGAATTGCTCTTCCATATAGACTTGCCAAGAAAACTTTCCTCAGGTAGATTAACAAATATGAGTGCCTATGAAATTGACGGGAGTTTTCCTATCAAAGGAAAAATCCGCGCCGGGGGAAACAAGAACTCCGCCCTGCCCTGTATCGCCGCTACCCTTCTCTCGGCTGAGGAGATCGTACTCAAACGGATTCCCGATATCGAAGATGTCCGGGTGATGTTCGAGATTCTATCCGGCCTGGGAGCGAAAGTAGAAAAGCTCGAAAAGAACAGCTACCGCGTCCACGCTACCGATATCAAGAGTCACGAGATACCAACGGAGCACGCGAAAAACATCCGCGCTTCGATCCTTTTCGCCGGCCCTCTTTTGGCCAGACTGGGGAAGGTGGAGCTGCCTCCGCCGGGCGGGGACGTGATCGGACGCCGGCGTTTGGATACCCATTTTTTGGCTTTGACGGCTCTGGGCGCTCGGGTCGAGGTGGACGGGGTGTTTCAACTCAGCAGCAACAAACTGGTGGGGCAGGATATTTTCCTCGACGAGGCCTCGGTGACGGCCACCGAGAACACGGTCATGGCCGCGGTGCTCTCATCGGGTCAGACGGTGATCCGCAACGCCGCCAGCGAGCCTCACGTTCAGGATCTGTGCCGGATGCTCAACTCCATGGGCGCGAAGATCAGCGGGATCGGTTCGAATATACTCACCATTGACGGGGTGAAAAAACTGGGAGGAACCGAGTTCGCTATAGGAGCCGATTTCATGGAGGTCGGCTCCTACATCGGTCTGACCGCGGTCACCCGCGGCGAGCTGGAGATTGAAGATGCCGGCCCCGAGCACCTCCGGATGACCAGGTTGGCCTTCGGCAAGCTGGGAATTCGCTGGGAGCGGGAGGGAAACGACATTTTCATTCCCTCCGGCCAGGAGCTGCGGGTGGTCACCGAGATGGGTGGAGGGATCCCCAAGATCGACGACGCGCCCTGGCCCGGATTTCCGGCGGACCTGACCAGTATTATCACCGTGGTGGCGACCCAGGTCAACGGCACGGTCCTGGTCCACGAAAAAATGTTCGAGTCCCGGATGTTCTTCGTGGACAAGCTCATCAGCATGGGAGCTCGGATCATCCTCTGTGATCCCCACCGGGCGGTGGTCAGCGGTCCTTCCCGGCTGCGGGGGGGCGACATGGTCTCGCCGGATGTGAGGGCGGGAATGGCTATGGTCATCGCGGCACTCTGCGCCGAGGGACGGAGTCTGATCCGCAACGTCTACCAGATCGAGCGAGGCTACGAGGATCTGGCCGGACGGCTGCGCTCCTTGGGGGCTCGCATCGAACGGGTCGCCGACGTGGATTGAGCTTTTTGGGGGGCTGATCCAGGGACCAGCTCTGGGGGGTGCCGGACTACCAGGGGCCTTCCTCTTCCTCGGTGAGGCCGGAATCAAGCCCGGCCATGATCCTCTGGTAAGCTTCCTTGATCTTTATGAAAGCCTCGGTGGCCGCGTGCTGCTGCTCGGGACTCAGAGCGTAGAGACTGTCGGGGTGAAACTGCGCCGCCAGGGTGCGGTAGACCTTTTTGACCTCTTCCTGGCTTGTATCGGGACCCACACCTAAAATTTCGTAGACGCTCGTATCCTTCAAGCCCAGTATCTCCGCGGCGATTTCCACGTATGCCTGCCTTATTCCCAGCTCCCGGGATCTTGCTTGGATGAAGTGGTAGGAGTTTCCCGAGACTTGTCTGCTCCCGCTGCCGAGCGTGGCCGCCTCGAACAGCACCCGCGACACGGCGATCTGCTGGGGGCCGGCCAGAACGGCCGGTTCCTCAGACAGCATACTTCGTAGCTCGTTCAGTGGAGGAAGGGGGGCAGCACCCGGCGGGGTCTCCGAAGATAGGGTCGTTGCTGCGGTATCAAAAAGCTGGCTGACCGCCGATCGAGCCCCGGGGGAAAGGGTGAGGGAGTTCAAAATCAACTCTCGCAACAGCTCCACATCCGAAGATGAGAGCCGCCGTTCTCGTTCCCGGGCGGTCTTGTGGGCCGTATGAATCGAATACCAGGAACATACCAGCACCCATCGCAGCTGCGGGGGATAGTCCGACGCCCACTGGGAGGGGCTGTGTGATGCTCTTCGCAGCTGACGACGTATGTGCAGCTCCCGCAGCAAAATGTCGAGCAGAGTACCCAGGAGCAGGCCGAAAAGAAGGCCAAAAAACCCCAAGCCGCTCAACAGACCGAGCAGCGTCCCGCCTATTCTGCCGGCGTAGGGACGGAGTTTTATCCTCATAGCTCTTTGTGGAGAGAGATGGAGAAAAGAGCGATAAACATCAAGACCGCCTGCAGTATTAACAGGGCGACCAGCCCGGGGACAAACCCAAAGTGGATCACCACCGGGCTCAAAATCAACCGGTGTGCGTATTGGTAGAGCAAGACCATCTGCTTGACCACCAAGGGCAAGAGAGGGATAATCCATACCAAGTGGAGGGGAAACTTCCGACCACGGTAGCAGAGGTGCCGCCCCATCCCAATCGAGAGCAGGCTCAGGATCAGAAATAGAAAAGGCTGAGTCAGCCGGTCCAGGATCAGCTGATCGAATCCGGCGATCTGATGGCCGAACTCCTCAACTTTCGGTCGGATCGAGAGCAGCGCCGGAAGGTTGAGGCGGTGAAGAAAGTTTAAATCTCGGCTGAGACGGCTCATCTCCACTACGTCGGGCTTGATTCCGATGATATGGGGAATTTCCGGCGGTTCTCGATCAGTGAGGTAGCGGGGTTCGATAAGGGTGTTTTCCTTGTCGCGGTCGATACCTCGTAGTAGGAGCTGTCGATTGTAGACCTTGGCGTAGGGGGCGGTGAGGTGAAAGAGCTCCCCCCGTTCTTCGGAGAAGCCGAGAATTTCTACCCCGTGGGCCCAGTGACGTCCCGAGTCCTCTACCAGTTTGTCTATAAAAAAAAGGCTCCAGCGGTCTTCGTCTCTTCTCTCCAAAAAAACGATCTTGTTGATACCCGGTTTCGTTCGGGTCATCTGAGCATCTTGGATGAAGTAACTCAACTCTTCGGCTTGGCGAAGGCTTTCCTGGTAGTATTTTTTTACATCCCGATCCTGGGGGCTACGGGAAAGAAGCTCCTTGAATCGGTAATACGCTTCGAGGGGGCGGTCTTTTTGCAGGGTCTCGTAGGCGGCGACTTTTTGGCGGTAGTACAGCCGTTCCTGGCGCTGCTCGCTGTTGGGTTCGAGGCTTCCGATCTGCTCCCAGGCCTGAGCGGCCAGACGCTGAGCATCTTCTCGATTTTCATCCATATCCAGGATTAGTCCGGCCAGGAAATGGGCGGTGAACGGGTCTTCCTGCTTCAGAGCTTCCTCGGACCGCCGCAGCAGTTCGGGAATGTCCATTTGGCGATACTCGGTCCGCAGGGAGCTCTCCCGTTTTTGGGGTGCCGGGAGGGCCTGCGACTCCTGAATCGAGATACTGCCGGCCAGGCGGTCCGCAACTGCCTTGATTTCTTCGTTCTCGCTGTCTATCTGCAGGTAGTCCTGGTAGAGTTCGTAGGCCTGTGATAGTGATCCTGACTTTTCTAACAGCTGCGCTCGTTCGAAATAGCTGCGAGCTAGACTGCTGCTGTAGAGGCGATTGTGTCGATGAGCGTAGAGCCCGGGAAGGAGGCCGATCTGCAGCACCGTAAAGAGAAAGGTGAAAAAAAGCAGAACCAGAATTGTTTTGCGGGTGGCCGTCGAAATACCAGCGGCACCGTTGGATAAGATTTCCTCGGGTGCTCTGGTTGTACTGAAGGCTATCAGTACTCCGGTGATGCTTAGCGTCGGGAAGTGTTCGATGAGACTCCGCAGGGCCTCTTCAAAGACCCAGGGTACCTTGTAGAAGTACAGCAGGTTTTCACCGGGATAACCGCGCAAGGTGTCGACGAAAAAGAAAATATAGCCGAAGAGAAAACTCAACAGCACGAAGAAGAAGGCTCGGCGATGGTATTTTATCATCGGTCCTCTCCCCGGCTGCTTCCTTCCCGGGCCAAGGACGCTCCGGCATTGAATGCCGTTCCCCACAGCAGGAACAGGACGCTGAGCGCCAGATAGACGGCTGGAGTCAGGTAGTTGCGGACGGTACCTAATTCAACTTGTTCCCACAGCGCTATTACATTTGGGTTTTGTAGCAACAGAGGGAGAAAAAAGAAGAGTCGAATCAACAGAAGCCCCAGCATCAAGTTCCACAGAGGCCAGCGTCCGCGGTAAAGCAAAAACCATGAGCTGAATAGAAAGATCAGCTCTGCACCGACCATCAACCAGAAGTGCACCCAGCCGGTGTGCCATTTTCGCAGCAGGAGCTCGTAGTGAACTCTAATATCTTTGAAAAAGCGCTGCAAGAAGGGATGGGGATTGATCAGATCGGAGTGCAGGCTTCCGTGACTGTGGTAGTCGAAGACTTGTCGACCATCAGCGTCCTTTATCACCGCTGCATTCAGATCGAGATCGGCATTCTCATGGTACAGTATCTTTGGGGCTGGGGCCTCCATATTGAGTTCCACGATATCGTGGAGGCGCTTGGCTGGTCTCGCCTGTTCCAGTTGACCAATGAAAATAATTCGTTCGTCCACCTGACCGAGCTGCTTCTCGGGAAAGGGGAACCAGCGGTGCCGCGGCGCCTCAGTAGAGAATTGCGAGCTGAGATAGAAACTCCCCCCATGCAGCCCCAGGGCGATGATAAAAAGTAGGAGTAGCGAGGCTATTTTTCGATAGGCCGGTTTTTTCCAGAACAGAAAAGCGATGAACAGGCTCAGCACGGTGGCCGGCGTTTCCGCGAAGCTCATAGCCTGCGGCAACAGTGATAGCAGCCCCGGCTCGGTTTTCAACTCAGGCGAAAAGTATGCTATGTCGTGGTAGAGTAGGATGCCCCCGCTGAAGAGTAAATTGCTGAGAATAAAAACGAGCAGATACAACGGAATCGGAGCCAGGTATTTTTTCAATGAATTATCCTTACTCTAAAGACTTAGCCTGGATATGCGGTATGATATCACAGCCCCCGAAGGCCCGCAAGATACTTTTTACCCGGACGTTTTGCACAACTTATCCACAAACAAAGCAAAATCTCATTGGAGCTATTAGAAAAAATGTTTACTCTCACTGTTATATAAAAAACTATTAACTACTTTTGTCATAAATATTTATGCAAACCTTGAAAAGCCGTTAGTCGGTGTACGGAAGGAAAAATATACTACATTGATATAAAAAAGCATACAACCGCCGGTTATCCAATAGAAACGCACAACTTATCCACAATCTGTATAAGCTGTGGAAGAGTTGTGCACAAGTCGATAGCCCCGCCCTCTGACGGATACGATTGGACTGGGTTTAAGTTCTTTTCCGGCAAGGAGATTCAGCTTCTTCCTCAGCGCTACTATGTGCATATCCAGGGCTCTGCTGCCGGGGCGCTCCCTCCCCCAGAGGGCGTACTCCAGGGTCCTGCGGCTTACCAGTTGTCTGCTTCGGGAGTTGAGCAGCTGCAGGATTCTAAGCTCCGGGTAGGAGAGCTGCTGCTCCATTTCTCCGCTCTTCAGGCAGGTACCGCGGATACGGATCCGGCCCCAGGGGAAGTCGAGCCGCGGAGGGGCGAGGAATCTGAGAGATCGGTAACGAAGTTCGTGGTAGTCCCAGGGGGAGCGTAGATAGTCGAGACAGCCGAGCTCGAAGGACTGGGCGAGCATCCGGGCCGGACCATAGGCGAAAACCGGGAGGCCGTACCGGCTCACCTGTTTCCAGCAGTTGTGCAGGTCGAGGCTGGGGATCAGGTAGAGGTCAACGGAGGTCGGCGGGAGGGGTGTTTCGCTGATACTGATCTCGAACCATCCGTCGGTTTTGGGAGGTACCTGCGACATGCTGGGTTCTTCTCCGTGGGAGCAGATGAAGTTTATTCGAAAAGGATGCGGACGGGCGGCTCCCTCAGGACGAGCGCTCTTCATCTTTCATGCGCTGTTTCAGGTCCTCCAAGAGACGATCCGGGGAGTTCTGGGCCGATTCGAGTTTGGCGAACTCGTCGTCCAGGGAGTCTGGAGCCTTGGTGGCCTCCAGCTCCTCGAAAGCTTCGTTGCGGATCTCCTTCTCCTCGATTTCCCGGGCCATCCGGTCGAAGGTCTCGAAGGCTGAGTTGTTGTCGAAGCTGCTGATGGTCTCCTGGATCTTGCGGTGGGCGTCGGCCCGCTTGGACCGGGCGATCAGGAGGTTCTTCTTTCGCTGTGCTTCGTCTATTTTTTGTTGCAGCTGGCGAAGCGCCTGCTTGAGCTTCTCTACGGATTCGTGCTGCGCTTCCCACTGCTCGCGGTACTGCAGGGCCTGCTGTTCCGCCTCCTGTTTGCGCATCAGCGCCTCTTTGGCTTGAGCGTCTTTGCCGGCGGAGACGAAACTGCGTGCCTCCTGCTCGTACTTCTGCGTTTCGGCGTAGGCGCTCTTGGTCAGCCGTTCGAGTCGCTTTTCATCGACGATAGCCGAGGCGACGCTGTTCTTTGATTCGCGCAGCTGCTGGTTCATGTCGATAATCAGTTGGTTGAGCATCTTTTCTGGATCCTCGGCTCGGCTGATCATCTGGTTTAGATTGCCTTTGAGGACCCTTTTTATTCTTTCAAACATTCCCATTGTCGGATGTTTCCCCTCTATACTGCTGTGGATGCCGGTCTCGACTAGCCGAGAAAGACCTGGCCCGAGTTGTCGATAGCCAGGATGGTCTTGCACTCGCTGCAGCGAAAACGACCGGATTTTGTGGCTTTGAGCTTTTTGGAACAGATCGGGCATTTGAAAATTTTGGGGAACACGTCGGCGGTTCCGGATTTTCCGGCGGAATTGAAAAACTCCACCGCTTCCTGAAGGTTGTCTTTGATGTTGAAGAACTGCGAAAAACCGAGCAGCTGAAAGACCTCGTATACTTTCGGCTGTATATCCAATAGCACGATATCCCCGCCTCGGGGTTTCACCGCTTTGAGAAAGGCAGTGAAGGAGCCGATACCGGTACTCGAGACGTAGTTCAACCCGGCACAGTTAAAAATCAGACGGGTATACCCGTTTTCCACCGCTTTGCTGACCCTTTTTTGGAAAAAATTCGAATTGTAAGTGTCTATATAACCGGTAAGGTACAGCACCAAGCAGCCTTCGACTTTGTCCGCCTTTTCGAGCCTGATTTTTAGACTGTCGTCCTTTTCATCGTCAAAACCTTGTACAATATCGTTGTTATTCATGGGCCCTCTCTATCCTTCCGATGCTTTTGCACGCATGTATAATCTTATTCAGGGAATCGATCTTTGTCAAACCTTAAAACTGATCGAGGTATTTTCATCGACGAAAGACCCCGGAAAAAACCCCGTCTTCTTCTCTTATCGTCTACTTTATCATGAAAATTGATACTTTTCTTGACCATCTACCTATTAGAACGTACAATCTTTAGCAAAGGGGACTATTGGCCAGTGTTGCACAAGTTGTCGTTTTTTATCGGAAGTTTGTTTCTCTGTTTCGTGATGTCCACGGGACTCATGGCGCAGTCCGCCGAGGGCGAGGGTATGGGAGCGGAATTGACCTCCCGGTACCGCGATTTGGTAAGCTTTGACTACGAGCTGGAGGACCTGGCTTCCCTGGTCAATGAGGGAAGGTCTCGGGATATCCCCAAAGACCGGATCTTGATCATCAACGGGACCGTCTCCTCTCGGCAGCTGATTGACCCGACGGAAGAATCCTACTTCGCGATTCTCGAGCTCTCCTCAGGCGACTGGGAGGATGAGGAGGAGCTGCGCCTGTATAGGTGTTACATCCAGTTGATCGGGCCGAGCTTCGCGGGTACCGTTCCGGATCCCCAATCTCGGACTATCGATCCCAAAGAGGTCCCCTTGCATGCGGATGTACTGCTCATTGGCCGCTATCTGGGTTACGGTGAGGACGAAACGGGAGATACCTTTCCGGTGCTGGAGGCGGTGGATCTGAGGGTTTTGGAGTAAAGTCTCAGATCGTCTCGATTCTTATGTGTTCCGCTTCGATTTTGCCTCCACGGGCCAGGACCGAAGCTCGCAGCACGGTGTTTTTTAGTTCACGTATGTTGCCCGGCCAGTGGTGCTCCATCAGTTTGACCAGAGCGGCCCGGCTTATTTTAGCCTCTCCGTCATTTCGCTTGTTGGCGGCTTTTGACTGCGATTTGAGAAAGTAACTGCACAGCCGGGGAATGTCTTCGGGGTGCTTTCGCAGGGGAGGGAGCTTCAGGCTGAGGGTGTTGAGGCGGAACAGCAGGTCCTCTCGGAACTTCCCCTCTTTGACACGGGTTCCGAGGTCACGATTGGTGGCGGAGATGATTCGGGTGTCGATCTTTATTTTTTTCCTGCCACCTACCCGGACGATTTCGCAGTCCTCCAAAATTCGCAGCAGCTTGACCTGCCCTTCCAGGGGCAGCTCCCCAATCTCATCGAGGAAGAGGCTGCCGCGATGAGCCTGCTCAAAGTAACCTGCTCGATTTACCGCTCCGGTGAAGGCGCCGGTCTCGGATCCGTAGAGTTCCGATTCGATCAAGGAGTGGGGAATCGCCCCGCAGTGAACCACCCGGTAGGGTTCCTGCCTTCGGGACGATACCTGGTGAAGGGTTCGGGCGGCCAACTCCTTCCCGCTGCCGCTTTCACCCAGTATCAGTACTGGCATATTACTGGCGGCGTAGAGGCGGATTGTCTCTTTGAGCTTCCGCATACCCGGGGAGTCCCCCACCAAGGCGCTCATGTCGTCGGGGGGTGCGGAATCGCTGTATTGGGCAATTTTACTACGGATAATACAGTCCTGGACCACCGATCTGAGCTCTTCAGGGTTGTACGGTTTGGCCAAGAATTGATCAGCCCCTCCCTTGATCGCTTTCACCACCGTCGAAGGGCCCGTCCACGAGCTGAGTACAAGCACCGGTGGAGCGTCGGGGAGCCGTTGTAGTCCATTGAGGACTTCCATTCCTTCGTCGCCGGGCAGGGCGATATCCATTATTATGAGGTCGTACTCTCTCCTCTCCAAGGCATTCCATACAGCGGCAACCGAATCGACCTGGTCTATCATATGTTCGGCCAGGACTTGGCTCAAGAGGAGCTGTTCTTCGTGATCGTCGTCGAGAAAAAGGATATAAGACATCCGACTATTCCTTAT
>DSBN01000114.1 GCA_011046055.1 Sediminispirochaeta sp.
ATCTTGAAAAGATTGGCTGGAAAAAGAGCCAGCAAAATCTCCTGGACTCCCGGGAGATCGGGAACATGCTCCGATTCGACGAGGATGGGAATCCGTTCGGGGTCGAGCAAGAGGACCGCCGCCGTCCCCACAATCATTAGGATCACGCTGCTGACCAGCACGATCAACACACTCTTGCCCAAAACCGCCAGGATTCGGCGTTCCATACGGAGCTTGTACGCGGCGTAAGTCAGGGAGAAGAAAAAAAGCGGCAGCAGTACGTAGCGCCCTATATTCAGGACTACCTGCCGGGCAAACTCCAGCTGCTGGTAAAACAGGGTGGTGGTGGGAAAAAGGTAGCTGCCTAAAAGAATGCCGATGATACTCGCCAAGGCGTATTTGATCCAAAGTTTCATGGGGACTCCTGCAATTATTTTTTCGAGCTAAAACCGAGAGCGCTCCACATACTCTTCTCACCGTAACGATACCATTTGCCGTGAACCGGCTGCTTTTTTTCCTGTATCGTCTCCGTTATCGTACGGACGATAAAGTCCGCAAAATCGTCGGTGTCCGGAGAGTTGCCGTTGAAGCCGTTTATATGTATTTTTTCATTCTGGTACAGACTGAACAGACTCCTGGCGAAGGAGTCGATGCCTCCCAGGAGAAACGCGTCCAGCGGGGGCAGGACCTCCATCCCCCGGGTTTCGACCACGAGGTATACGTTTCCGGACTGCCGTTTTTGAAAATAGTTGAGCAGTTCTCGCATCAGAAAAAGTTTGCCCTTGAGTCGCTGGTCGATGAAAGAGTCGATTCCCTTCAGCTTGATCTCGTGCAGCGGTTTCTGCTCAATGCTCGGCTGGAACAGCAGGATCGCGTCATCGACCCGGTTCAGGTGATCCAGTGATTCCAATAGAACATTGTGCACCGATATTGGGGAATTGCTGTTCCAGGAAAGCTGCCTGAGTCTCTCCTCGGCATCTTCCGAAGCGGGCCCCGTCGATCCGCCCCCTTCGACCAGGGCTGCTACACGGTGGCCGCGGTCCATAAGCCTGGTGGTCAAGCGGCTGCCCAACAAAGACTGCTTGTCGGTCAGTAGAATCGATCTTCCCATAGATACTCATAGTACAGATTAGAATATCCGCGGTCAAGTCGGCGCTGCGGAACGGAGAGCCGACTTTCTGGTTCGCCGATCCGCCGTATTTTCACCTCTCCTGATTTTCCTCGGGGGAACCTTGGCAAAGCGGATTTTCTATTGTATCCTGGTCAAGAATAAAAACTCCGAGCCGAACACCTAAGGTGGTTTCACTAAGGTGGTAGGCCGCTGATTCACCGCTCTTCAGCGGTGGATCGAAGGGCCGGGGGAGAAATTCCTCGACCTCCCGTGTTTGGAAAGGAGCAGAAAACATGCGATTATCGTTTCATTTTCCCACCCCCCCCTATTCGACTCGTTCTCTCCGTACTCCTCCAATACTCCACGTCTCTGAAACCGATACTCCGTGTGACGGAGTATAAAAATTGTGTGGACTAAAAAAGATTCCAAGGAGGAGTTTTATGAAAAAAGGAATCTTAGTTGCTTTCCTGCTGGTCGTGACGCTGTTCAGCCTCTACGCCGGCGGTAGTCAGGAGCCGAGCGAAGCGGAAAAGAATATAAGGGTAAAGCTGGCCACTACCACCAGCACCGACAACAGCGGACTGCTGGAGCATCTACTGCCGGTCTTCACCGAAGAGACGGGTTATCAGGTCAACGTAATCGCCGTCGGTACCGGGGCCGCCCTCGAACTGGGTGAAAAAGGCGACGTCGACGTTGTTCTGGTGCACGCCCGCGAGCTGGAGAACCAGTTCGTCGCCGACGGTTACGGGGTGAATCGCCGAGACGTGATGTACAACGATTTTGTGATCCTCGGCCCCTCCGCGGACCCCGCCGGCGCCGGTTCGGCATCGAATGGAGCCGAGGCCATTGAAAAAATCGGTGAAGCAGGGATCGATTTTGTCTCCCGCGGAGACAAGTCCGGTACCCACGTCAAGGAGCTGAACTTATGGGAGGAGGCGGGCATCAAACCGAGCGGCAACTGGTACAAGGAAGCCGGTCAGGGCATGGGCGCCGTGATTACCATGACCAACGACCTTTTGGGGTATACTCTCGCCGACCGGGGAACCTTTCTCTCCATGCGGGGCGAGATTGACATCGAGGTAGTCCACGAGGGAGATCCGAGTCTGTTCAACCCTTACGGGATCATCGCGGTGAACCCTGAGGTACACTCCCATGTCAACTACGACGGGGCGATGGCCCTGGTCGACTGGATGGTGAGCGAGCAGGGGCAAGAGCTCATCGCCGAGTTCACCAAGGGAGGAGATCAGCTCTTCTACCCCAACGCGGAATAATCGACTACAAAGCTGGATAGTTATGTCAGCGTTTTCATATGAGTGAGGATATGACATGATAAGCATAGTGGCGGACGCGCTGGAACTGATTCTGACCGGAGATAGGGAGGTTTATTTCATCGCCTCTACTTCGGTACGTTTCGCCTTGACCTCAACGGTGATCGCCGCGCTTATAGGCGTACCGATGGGGATCTTGCTGCATTTTACCCGTTTCCCCTTCAAAAGGGCCGTTGTTTCGGTGCTGCACGCCCTGATGGCCCTGCCCACGGTGGTCATCGGCTTGATGGTGTTTTCTTTCATCTCTCGATCGGGTCCCTTAGGACCGCTTGATCTGCTATTCAATCCGGCAGGGGTGATAATCGGGCAGGTCATTCTGGCGACCCCGATCCTCATCAGTCTGGTCTATTCGGGGCTCAGTCGGATGGACCCGCGTTTTCACGAGACCTTGATCACCCTGGGAGCCAAAAGGGGCAACGTGTTGACCGCCTCCATTGCCGAAGCGCGTTTGGTCATTATTTCGGCGATTCTCACCGGTTTCGGTAGAGTTATCGGTGAAGTTGGGGTCTCGATGATGCTGGGAGGCAATATCCGCTGGTTCACTCGAACGATGACCACCAGTATCGCCCTGGAGACGGCCAAGGGAGACTTCGAGCTGGGACTCTCATTGGGCCTGATTCTGATGATCATAGCGCTGCTGATCAACGGTGCGACCCATATGCTGCTGCGGAGCGAGGTGTGAGTATGGCCCTTTATCGTATAAAAGAGCTCAGATTCAGCTACCCCAACGTCGAGGCTCGGAACCGGCGAAACGACGAGGCTCTCAGCATCGATCAGCTGGAGATGGATGAGGGAAGGACTTACGTTCTGCTCGGGCCAAACGGGTCGGGCAAATCGACGCTGCTGAAACTGATGAACCGCCTTCTGGTGCCCGTTTCTGGCCGGCTTCTATTTCGTGGTCGGGATATCATGAAGTCCGAGGAGCTGCGGCGGCAGACGGTCTATGTACATCAGAACCCGCTCTTGCTGGCTGGGTCGGTCTTTCACAACGTAGCCTACGGTTTGAAGCTGCGAGGTTTCTCACATCGGGAGATCGAGAGACGGGTCGCCCAGAGTCTGGAGGTCGTCGGTTTGAAAGGATTTGCCCACCGGAGGAGCAGCGAGCTCTCGGGGGGGGAGGCGCAGCGGGTGGCTATCGCCAGGGCGATGGCCTTTTCTCCGGAGGTGCTGCTGCTCGACGAGCCCACCTCGAGTATAGACAAAAAAAACGTGAGCAAGATCGAGGAACTGATCTCATCGATCAGAGCCGAGTACGGCTGCTCGGTGATCATCAGTACCCACAATCTGCCCTTCGCCTACCGAATGGCCGACGAGCTGGTCAAGCTGGAAGAGGGACGGCGGGTCCCCGTGGGCGAGAACATCCTTCAGGGGGAAATGATCGAAAAGGAGTCCACCTATAGACGGTTTCGTAGCGACGGAGTGGAGATCCTCTGTCCCGATGTGGAGGGGGATTTCAAAAAAGCGGTAATCGACTACGACCGGGTGCTGCTCTCCGCCGAGCCGCTGCACTCCTCAGCCCAGAACAGCTTTCAAGGAACCGTAGAGGCCATGGAGTCGGCCCATTTCGTCCAAGAGAAAGCCGCCGATGGGGAGGAGAGCCACGGGCTGGTAGATGTGCGTCTGAAGATCGAGGGGCTGCGTCTCAGTGCTCGGATCACTCGGAGGTCCGTGGAGGAGCTTTCGATCCGCGAGGGACGGCTCCTGTGGGCGGCCTTCAAAGCCTCTTCGGTACGGCTGTATTAGATGGAAGAGGAGCGAGGCCGGAGGCTGTTGGCCTATTCTCCGATCTCGATATCGCTCCGTCGGGCCAGTTTTTTTAGTCCCTCGTCGAGGGTCAGCAGGACCGCGCCGTGGCGTCTGGCGAGGGTCAGGTAGAGAAGGTCGTAGACGGAGTGGTTCAGGCGGATTGCCTCAGTGAGGACTTCTTTTTGGTATGCTTCAATATCAACGAACTCGTCGATCAGCTCCATCGAATAGGAGAGACGTTGAAGTGCTTCCTCTTTTGTGAGCAGACCGGCTCGGCAGTACTTCCACAGTACGTTGCCGGCCTCCGCCTTGTAAAGTTCGGAGGTGATAACACTCGAAGCTTTTTCTATATAGTCGCTAAATCCGGAGGCCTTCTTCGTACCTAGAGCGAGGGCGATGCCGGCGCTGGTATCGAGGACGGTGATCATCGTTGGCGATCCTCGCGGACAAGTTCCGCCGGATCGGGAAAGTCGCCGGAGATCTCGAGGCTATTCTTCTTTATTTCATCTATCACTCTTTTTCTCCGGCAGACGCGAGTCTCTGAATATTGAAGAGCTTTTTTTAGTAGAATAACAGTCTCCTGGGCGATGCTCCGGTGATCCTGTTCGGCGACGCGAGCCAATTCCCGGTAAAGATCCTCGGGGATATCTCTTACCTGCAGTAAGGGCATAAGGGCCTCCTGTATGAAAACATACTGCAATTTGCATACGATGTCAATGGAGCTCGCAGTTTACCCCCGCCTCCCGGGCGATAGCGTATAGGTTTTCCATAAAGGTCTGGTCCGGCTTCTCCTCCTCGCCGAAGTTCGGGTCCAGGGTCTCGCCCGGCTTGAAGGGGCTGAGGCGGTACAGCGGGACGTCTTGCAGAAGGGGGAGCATCGCCCGCAGCTCCGCCGGCCCGATGATGCCCAGGGCGACGGTGCTCCGGATTTCGTAGTCGATACCGCGAGCTTTGAGGATCTCCAAGGATCGGCGGATCCGCTCGCTCAGCCCCGCCGCCTCCTGGCCGGGCCCAAGGAGCTGCCAGTACCTCTCCGGCGCCGTCTTCAGGTCCATGGCCACGTAGTCCGCCTCCACCTTTTGCAGGCGCTCCGGCATAGTGCCGTTGGTGTCGAGTTTGACCTTCAAACCGTGGCTCTTGATCAGGTTGATCAGCGCCGGCAGCTCGTCGTGGAGCAGGGGCTCTCCTCCGCTGATGCAGACCCCGCCGAGGAGGTTGGATCGTCTGGACAGGAAGGCGTCCAGCTCTTCGAGGCTTATCATATCATCGGGATAGGGCGGGGCCACCAGCCGCGGGTTGTGGCAGTAGGGACAGCGGAGGTTGCAGCCGGGGGTGAAGACCGTCGCCGCCACCGTCCCCGGGAAGTCCACCAGGCTGGTTTTAATCAGTCCGACTCGACGCAGGCTCATAGAGCTTCCTTTGACCGTACTCCTCTTTTTTCCCTTTGTTCCAATTCCGTACCGACCGGTAGTAGCCGACGATACGGGTGTAAACTTCCGCCTCGCGACCGCAGCGGGGGCATTGGAAGTGTTCTCCCGAAAGGTAGCCGTGGTCGGGGCAAATAGAGAAGGTGGGGGAGATGGTGAAATAGGGGAGGTGGTAGTTTTCGGCGATGGTCTTGACCATGGCGCGGCAGGTTCGCCAGTCGTCGATCGCCTCGCCCAGGTAGGCGTGGAAGACCGTCCCGCCGGTGTATTTTCGCTGCAGCTCGTCTTGGTGATCCAGGGCTTCGAAGACGTCGGCGGTGTAGTCCACCGGCAGCATGCTCGAGTTGGTATAGAAGGGCTCGTTGTCGCCGCTGGTGATGATCTCGGGGTAGTGTTCGCGGTCGTGCTTGGCCAAGCGGTAGCCGGCGCTTTCGGCGGGGGTGGCCTCCAGGTTGAAGAGGTCTCCGGTGTCTTCCTGTAGGTCCACCAGATGGCGGCGCATGTAGTCCAATACTTCTTCGGCGAAGCGGCGTCCCTCCTCTTCGGCGATGCTCTTCCCCATGAAGTTGAGCAGGCACTCGTTCATCCCGGTGATACCGATGGTGGAGAAGTGGTTGTTCAGGTGTCTCAGGTAGCGTTTGGTGTAGGGAAAAAGCCCCGCCTCCATCAGCTTGGTGACCACCTTTCGCTTGACCACCAGGGACTGGGCGGCCAGGTCCATCAGATCGCTCAGGCGACGAAAAAACTCCCGCTTGGACTTCGACAGGTAGCCGATTCTGGGGAGGTTGATGGTCACGACGCCGATCGAGCCGGTGAACTCGTCGGAGCCGAAGAGTCCGCCGCCGCGCTTTCGCAGCTCCCGTTTGTCCAGCTGCAACCGGCAGCACATGGAACGGACATCGCCAGGATTGAGGTCGCTGTTGAGGAAGTTTTGGAAATAGGGGGTGCCGTACTTGGCGGTCATCTCGAACAGCAGGGCCGCGTTCTCCGAGTCCCAGTCGAAGTCGGCGGTCAGGTTGTAGGTGGGTATCGGGTACTGAAAGCCCCGACCTTCGGCGTCCCCCTCGAGCATCAGCTCGATGAAGGCCCGGTTGATCATGTCCATCTCCGGCTGGCAGTCGGCGTAGGTGAAGTCCTGCTGCTCTCCGCCGACGATCGCCGGCATCCAGGCCAGGTCCTGGGGGACCGTCCAGTCTAGGGTGATGTTGGTAAAGGGAGCCTGGCTGCCCCAGCGGCTGGGGGTGTTCACTCCGAAGACGAAGCTCTGCAGGCTCTGCTTGACCTCTTGGTAGCCGAGGCCGTCTTTTTTGACGAAGGGGGCCAGGAAGGTGTCGAAGCTGGAGAAGGCCTGAGCGCCGGCCCATTCGTTCTGCATGACCCCGAGGAAGTTGACCATCTGCTGGACCAGGGTGGAGAGGTGGCGGGGCGGCTGGGAGCTGATCTTGTCCGGTACCCCGCCGAGCCCCTCTTCAATCAGCTGACGGAGGGACCAGCCGGCGCAGTAGCCGCTGAACATCGACAGGTCGTGGATATGAAAATCGGCGTTCCGATGGGCGGCGGCGACTTCGGGGCTGTAGATATTGTTGAGCCAGTAGTTGGCGGTCACCGCTCCGGAGTTGTGCAGGATCAATCCTCCCAGTGAGAAATTGACGTTCGCGTTTTCATTGACCCTCCAGTCGGAGCGGGAGAGGTAGCCGTTCATGGTCTCGTTGATATCCAGGATCAGCCGCCGTCCGTCGCGCAGCACCTCGTGTTTAGCCCGGTAGAGGATGTAGGCCTTGGCGGTCTCCACCTCTCGGGCTTCGATCAGGACCGTCTCGACGATGTCCTGGATCTCCTCCACCGCCGGCGCGGAGTTGGGGTGGCGGCTGTCCATCATCTGCCGTATTTTCTCCTCGACCCGGTCGGTGAGTTCCTCCGCCCGAGCCGAAAGTGCCTGTTCGTCCATGACGGAGTCCGCCGCGCGGAAGGCTTTCTCCAAGGCCTGCCGGATCCTCTCGCGGCGATACTCGGTGAGGGTTCCGTCCCTTTTCACCACCCGTTGCAGAACCGCGGGGTCTTTTTCCCTCACCATCAGTCCGGCACCACCGGAGTTCAGGTCAACTTCCATGTTCTTCCTCCCTTTGCTGTATTTTGTTTTCGAATATCTGATTGAGCTCCTCGCGGAAGCTCTCCACGTCTTCGAACATTTTGTAGACCGAGGCGAAGCGGATGTAGGCGACCTTGTCCAGTCGGTAGAGCTCGCGAAGCACCAATTCACCGATGAGCCGGGTCTCTATCTCTCGTTGCCCCCTCTGACGGATGGCCACCTCGTCTTCGATTGCGTGCACCAAGGCCTCGACCCGGGGCTGCGGGATCGGCCGCTTCTCCATTGAGATCTGTATCCCCCGCTCGAGTTTCTTTATGTCAAAGGGCTCTCGCCGTCCGTCCCTTTTGATCACCATCAGCTGTTTCTCCTCTATCTGTTCGTAGGAGGTGAAACGGTAGCCGCATTCAAGGCACTCCCGTCGCCGGCGGATGGAGGTGCCGCTAGAGTTGGCCCGTGATTCAACGACCCGGTCGTGGTCGACCCCGCATAATGGGCAGCGCATCGGTTTTTCTCCTATAGAACACTATATATGGGGTAAAAAACCCTAGTAACCGGGATGATAGCACAATATATGGTGATAGTAAAGGGGAAGGGGTAAAAAAAAGAGGCCGTCCCGATAAGAGACGACCTCAAGAGGAGAAAAATCATAAGCAGGAGAAGAGGCGCTTGGTTTATTCCAGTACGCGTCTTCGCCCGGCCCATTTGAGAAACAAAAATATAGAAAACATTACGGCCAGAGGCAGTAGAATGAACAGGAGGTTCCGGCCCGCGGTAATCTGATAGAAGAGCGTCGCCGTGCTCCAGGCCAGTATCGTCAGGTAGCTCGCCTGTACCACTCCGTACTTCCAGCCCATCTCCTGGATGGCCGTGCCGAAGGCGGCGACACAGGGGAAGTAGATCAGTACGAACAGCAGGAAGGCGTAGGCCGAGAAGGGGTCGAAGTAGCGTCTCATGCCGGCGAATACCGATTTGTCCGCCTCTACCAGTTCAGCGGTCTCGACCTCATCCCGTCCCACCATATCCAAGCCCAGGGTGGTCGAGAGTCCGGATAAAACACCGGTCAGCCCCTGGCCGAGGGCGGTGAAGGATTCGACGATGCCCTCCCGCAGGGAGAAGTCCTCCTCTGCCGCCGGGGCGTCCGCCTCCTGGGAGTAGAGGGAGTTCAGGGTTCCAACGATCACCTCTTTGGCGAAGAGGCCGGTAAACAGACCGACGGTGGCCGGCCAGTTCTCCTTCTCTATTCCCATGGGGCTGAAGACGGGGGTGATCGCCTTGCCCACAGCAGAGAGGCTAGAGACTTCACTGTCTTCGTTGCCGAAGCTGCCGTCCACCCCGAGGGAGTTGAAAAAGCTCAGGATCAAAACGACCAGGATGATCGCCTTGCCCGCTCTCCTGAGGAAAAACTTGAGTCTCCGACGGGCGGAGCCGAAGGTGTTGCGGAAGGTGGGCAGGTGGTACTTGGGCAGCTCCATGACGAAGC
>DSBN01000151.1 GCA_011046055.1 Sediminispirochaeta sp.
GATGGAGACCAAACACTTCGACCATACCCGCCACTCCCGCTAAACCGCCGGAAAGAGCCATGGCCAAGACTATATGTCTTTTGACGTTGATACCCGCGTAACGGGCGGCATGCGGATTGAGACCTACCGCTCGTACTCTATACCCCAGGGGAAGTCTAAACATGAGCACGTAGTAGAACCCAACCAAGACGAGAGCGAAGACTATTCCCAAATGAAGTCGAGTTGCTTCGAGGAACCTGGGCAGCTGGGTCTGTATCGGAACCAAAGCGGTCTGAGGGAAGTACCCTGCTTTTTCTTTCATCGGGCCGTCCAACAAAAAGGCAAGCAGACTGATTGCGATGTAGTTCAACATGATGGTACTGATGATCTCTGAGGTCCCGAACCGCGCCTTTAAGAAACCTGGAAAAGCGCCGTACATCGCCCCGCCGAGAAAGCCGAACAGCATTACAAGCGGAATTGAGAGTATGGCCGGTAAAGGGGGGATCAGAAACGCGACAATTGTCGCGGTGATCGCCCCAACGACCATCTGTCCTTCGGCTCCGATATTGGTCAGACTGCCGCGAAAAGATATGCTCAGACCAATACCGGCGATTAAAATAGGTGTGGTTTTGACGAGGGTTTCCGCTAAGTTGTTGGCCGTGCCGAAGGCTCCATACCAGAGGTGGTGATACGCCAGAATCGGATTCACTCCCGCCAAAGAAATCACAATTGCCCCGACTATTATCGAGCCGAATATCGCCACTACCGGAGTCGCCACTTGGAGCGAAGTCTTCAGGATTGTATCAAGACTTGCTCGATGAAAAAATCCACTAAATCTATGTTCCATTATCACCCCTCCGACCCCTATTAGACGGTTTTGACTCCGGCCATCATGAGACCAATTCGTCCGATATCGTATTCCTCAGGCGTAAGCTCGCCCATGATTTTTCCTTCGTAGATGACCATGACCCTATCGGAGACCGCCAGGACTTCATCCAGATCGGTGGAAATGAGCAACACGCCGTTTCCCTTGCTCCGTTCTTCGATGAGCGTCTTTTGGGTGAACTCCGTCGCTCCGATATCCAATCCCCTGGTCGGCTGCGCCGCAAGCAATAACTTCGGATTCCGGCTTATCTCTCTGGCCAACACTACTTTCTGCTGATTGCCCCCGGAGAGGCTCAATAGAGAGTTCTTCTCCGAGGTCATTCTGATATCGAACCTTTTTTTCAAATCAACCGTTCTCTTGAGTACCTCTTTCGGGCGGTACAATCCCCTCTTTGTATAAGGAGCCTGGTCGAATTCGATCAACACTATATTTTCTGCTATGCTAAAAAGCGGTACAACTCCAGTATGCAGACGATCCTCCGGTATGTGACCAAGACCGAGTCGAAGCCTCTCCTTGATTGAAACCTCGGTGATATCCTGGCCGTCGAAGTAGATTCGCCCCTCATCGGGTATTTCCATTCCGTGAATGACGCTGGCCAGCTCTTTCTGTCCGTTGCCGTCTACGCCGGCGATACCTAGGACTTCCCCGGATTTTACCTCTAGGTTGATCCCATCTAGAGCTCGTATTCCCTGGGTGTTGCTCAAGGTCACTCCCTTCAATTCGAGAATGGTCCTTCCCTCTTTTACCGGTGGATGCTCATAATTGAGAAATACCTCCCTTCCAACCATTTTTTCAGCGAGGATTTCCTTACTCACATCCTTGGTGTATACCGTATCTACCCTTTCGCCGTCCCGTAGTACGGTGACCCGATCGCTTATCCTCATCACTTCCCATAGTTTGTGGGAGATAAAAATGACCGAATTGCCCTGCTTAGTGATGTCGCGAAGCACGTTGAATAGGTTGTCCACTTCAGAAGGGGTCAAGACGGCGGTGGGCTCGTCCATTATAAGCACCTCTGCTTCGCGATACAGAACTTTTAGTATCTCCACACGCTGCTGTGCTCCTACTGAGAGACTGGATACCAGGGCCCAAGGCTCGATATTCAAACCGTATTGCTCTGAAAGACGACGGATTCTCTTCTCAACCTGCCCTAGATCGAGCTTGTACGCCTTCTGCCCCTTCAAACACAAAGCAACGTTCTCCACCACGCTCAAGGAGGGGATCAACATAAAGTGCTGATGGATCATTCCAATACGTTTCTCGATAGCTTCTGCGGGAGATTTCAATGACATCTCTTGTCCGTCTTTTTTTATAAGTCCTTCATCTATCGAGTAAAGACCGTATACGCAGTTCATCAAGGTAGTTTTTCCGGCACCGTTCTCTCCGAGGAGCGCATGAATCTCCCCCCTGCGCAGATCAAAATCGACATTTTTATTGGCGACCGTGCCGGGGAATCGCTTTGTCACCCCTATGCATTCAAGCACAAGCTCGCTCATCGTCTTTTCTTCTCCTTGCATCGAACCCTCCTCATGTCCGCCGGTCGGGTATCCTCCCCGACCGGCGGCAGACTTTTACTCCTCGAACACGGACTTTGGTAGATGACCGGCGGTTTTCAAGGAACCGTCCTTGATCCCCTGATAGATTTCATTCATTTTTTCCTGTATCTCCGCCGGTACGGGTTCGTCTCCGATGGTATAAAAATCGGATAGACGTATAACTCCCTCTTTGACCCCCACAGGCACCAGTTTCGGTTTAAAATTGTCGTTCACCACATCGCGTATTCCCGAGTATACGACCATGCCGATATCTTGAATCGCGGAGAAAGGGACCGTTCCCGGAGCCATCTCGTACTGGTCGCCGATATATCCAGTGACCAGAGCGTCGTTTTTGACCGCAGCGTCGAGCACGCCAGCTACCCCGTTGCTGCAGTTCGAGGCCAACACGTCTACTCCGGACTCGATCATGCTAAGCGCCGCTTCGTTCGCCTTCTGCACGTCGGTCCAACTGTCGGTATAGGCGACACGTACTTCGGTGTTCGGATTGATGTACTTGGCCCCGGCCTCGAAACCGCGTCCGGCGTCTTCAACCGGCGGAAATTTTTGTCCGTTCACAATTCCTACCGCCCCGTTCTCGCTCACCATCGCCGAAAACGCACCGGCGATGAAGCCGCACTCTATTGTCAGAGGTCGATAGTTGGCCAAATTCGGTTCCTGCGCGGCGTGACCGTTTATCAAAATGAACTTGATATCGGGAAACTTTTCCGCCATGTTGAGGGCCACATCGGTAAAATCAGCCGAAGAGAGCACGATGACTTCATACCCGCTGGTGGCGTAGTTTCTCACCACCGCTTCCTGGTCGGGTAAAGCGATACTTTCCGTATAGGCTCCTTTGAAGCCGAAATCCTCCTCCGCCCGCTTGAAACCTCGATACGAAGTCTGGGACCAGCCCTCGTCGTCGATAGTCGCGGTCAGCAGCAGGGCCACTTTCATCCGTTCCTCAAGCCCTTCACCGGAGGCCCGCTCCGAACTTTCAGCCGCCTCCTCTTCCGAACTCCGCTGCTCCGGCGGTTTGCCGCAACTAATTACCGAGATCGCCAGTATCACCGCCAAAAATACCAATCCGAGCTTTTTAGTTTTTTTCATAACCCCTTCCTCCCTTTCACGCCATTGTCTATGGCAGCGTGTTGATTAATTTAATTGTAGCCCCTGCAGGTTAATCTGTAAACAATATTTTCTGAAAATTATTTATTTTTCATGAAATTTTTCAGTATTTACAAACCAAAGTATCAGTGGTATTATTCGAATTAGTTCGAGCAGCAAGAAGGATGGGATTATGGCCAAAAAAGTCAAACTCGATGATATCGCCGCGTTCTGTAACGTCTCCAAGGCCACCGTATCCCGGGTCTTGAACGGTACAGCCCCGGTGAAGGCGGAGGTGAGAGATAAAATCGAACATGCGATCCGGGAATTAGGCTACACCCCGAACAGAAGCATCTCCCGCTCCAAAACGCAAAAAATCGGCCTCATCGTCCCGGATTTCTACAACCCTTTCCTCTCCGATGTGGTCAACGCCGCCCAGGCGGAAGCGAGCCGACGCGGCGTGCTGCTGGCCGCCCTGGGCGTCAGTCAGGAAATAAACCATCAGCGGGAAAACCTCTGGAAGTCAAAAAAATGGGGTTTTGACGGACTCATAGTCGTGGGAACCAAGCTCCCCCCGGAGGAGTTCGTCGATTTTCACCGCCAAACCGGCATCCCGGTGATCATCTCCCGAATGGTCGAAATCCCGGAGCTACCGTGTATTCTCATCGACTACGAATCCGGTACAAATCAGGCGATCAAACACCTGATCAATCTCGGCCACCGTAATATCGGCTGCATCTCCAGTCTGCCCGAATGGGATTCGGAGAAGATCAAACTCGACAGCGTGAACAGAGCCTTGACCAACAATGGCACTACCCTCTCCTCGGAGCATTACACTTGGTGTTTTCCAAACATCGCCGAAGGAGTGCAGGCGGCGAACAGGCTGCTCAATTTGGATCGCTCAAAGCGCCCTACAGCTATCTTCGCCTTCGACGATCTAATCGCCCTGGGGGTACTTTACGCCGCCGAAAATAGAGGAATAAAAATACCGGAAGAACTCTCACTAATCGGCTTTAACGACATCGACTACGCGGCCTACACCAACCCTCCCCTGTCCACCGTGGCCTTGCCCACTCAGAAGGCGGGACAACTGCTGGTCATCAAAATCTGCGAACATCTGCGAAACGACAATCCCAATTTCGGCGGTCTCACCGCGCTGAAGTGCGAGTTTACGGTCCGAGAATCTACCGCCGCTCCTCTGTTTTGATGTTCCAAAAGTTTATAGTCGATACATGCATCCGGGTTTCACCGTACCCCCCCGACGATATTCAGGCTTAGCGGAGGGGTCATCCGAACCGATACCGGAGGAATCCTGGAGGCGGCGACGGTAGATTTCCACAAAAAACTCTGATCCGGAGAGCTCTCCTCGAATGCATCGAGTCTCTATCCAAGTTCGAGCTAGCTCTCGCTCACCGGCAGCTACAGTTTTTCCCTATGAGCAGATCAAGGCGCGAATGAAAAGCCGTCTACCGCTCCTAACGAGGTAACGACGGGAGCGATTATTTCCGTACGGCTTTCTCCGAGAGACTGAAGGCGAGGTTTCCCACCGCGACGTTCATGGCTTCGTTGATCAAAGCGGATTTATCCAGAAATGAGCCTTTTTTCAGAAGCCAAAAAGCCACATGTCTATTTCTTCCCCGCTTGGCCACCGTTTCGGCGGTAGCCAAAATTTCTCCGGTGGCTACCGAGACAATGCGGGAGCTCACCCCAACCTCGGCCCTTTGTTTGTCGATCCAGGCGATGAAGGCGCTGGTTTTTTCTTCGGAGTAATTTAAGTAGTCGATCGAAGTGATGCAGAGCGCCTCTACACCCAACATATTTCCCACTTCTTGTATATTGTCGGCACCTACCGCGCCGCTCATCTGAAAGGACTGTTCCGCAAGAAGTGAATCGATGCGCTCTTTTTCGATGAGCCGGTACCGACCATGATCCTGTAGTCGGCTGATAAGTAGTCCGGAAAAAGAGTCTTGCATCTCCCGTAGCAGCATTTCACCCGTTGTATCCTCAAAAGAGAGGACCCCGACTAAATAACGCCTATTATGCTCAAAAGCCTCCACCTCACCCTTTTCGGCGCGGTCCCCTACCGTAGAAGCACAACCCGTCGTCACCACAAGCAAAACCACCAGAACTGCAAACCATCCTGCTATCCTTCTCACCTTTATCATCACCCCTCCTGCTTCCTACAATCACACTAAACCCGGAAAAGATTCACCCAGAAACAGCTTATTATATCAAAAAATCCGACTATGGCAATATTTGACCTGTCGTGTCAACTGGTTTAAGATATCCACATGAAACAATCGATCTACGCCCGGACCCTGTACACGGGCCGGGAAGTGCTACACGACACGTACCTGATTTTCGAAGACCAGCTCATCGCCGAAGTATCGAGCAGCCCCGAGGGAGAGCTGCTGGGGAGCTTCGAGGCGGTCACACCGGCGTTTATCGACCCCCACTCGCACATCGGTATGGCCCGGGCCGGCGAGCCGCCGGCGGAGGCGGAGACCAACGAACGGATGGAGTCGGTACTCGCCCACGCCGACGCCCTGGACAGCGTGCAGATGGAGGACAGCTCCTTCGGCTCGTCGGTGGAGATGGGCGTCCTCTACTCCTGCGTCCTGCCGGGCAGCGGCAACATCATCGGCGGTCGGGCGGCGGTCATCCGCAACTACGGACGGCAGACCACGGAGGCTTTCATACGGCGCGCGGGCATCAAGGCCGCCTTCGGCTACAACCCGATGTCCACCCGGGAGTGGAAGGGCAGCCGTCCCTTCACCCGTATGGGCGCCCTCTCCATCCTGCGAAGCCGTCTGTCGACGGTCGCCCAGAAGCTCGAGCGGCAGAGCTCGCTGCCCGAGGAGAAAGCCACGGAGATCGAGTTTTCCTACGAAGAGGAGGTCTTTCGGGCCCTCTTAGAACGAAAAGAGGTGCTCCGGGTCCACGTCCACAAGGACGACGATATCGCCGCCCTGCTGCGCTTAGTCGACGAGTTCGGTATTCGCGTGACGGTGGAGCACAGCTGCGACGTGCACGATCCCCACATCTACCGCGAGCTGGCCTCCCGGGACATCCCGGTGGTGTACGGCCCGCTGGACAGCTTCGCCTACAAGGTGGAACTGAAGAACGAGGACTGGCGCAACATCCGCCACCTCATAGACTCGGGGGTGAAGTTCGGTCTGATGACCGACCACCCGGTGATCCTGCAGCGAAACCTGCTGCTGACCCTGCGGTGGTTCTTGCGCCACGGCTACGACAAACAGGAGGCGATCGAACTGATAAGCCGCCGCAACGCCGAGATCATCGAGATCGACGACATCCTGGGGAGCCTCGAAGCCGGCAAAATGGCCTCTTTCAGCTGCTGGAACGGCGACCCCTTCGAGCTCTCCGCCTACCCGGTGCTGGTCGTCGGCGAGGGGCGGGTTCTTTTTTCCGACAATTACGAAAAATAGCGGTACCCGGCTATTTTTGTAGTTTCTGGTGCCGAGAAGCGGCATGCGAAAACTAAAGTGCGAATAGTATTATACAAGACGGAGACGGCAACAGGAGGATGATATGAAAAATTTTCAACTGCAGATTCCAACCAAGGTCTTTTTTGGTGAAGGAGTCTTGGACAAACTTGGGGCCGAGGCCGCACAAATCGGACGAAAGGCGCTCTTGGTCTACGGCCAGGGCAGCATCAAGCGCAACGGCGTCTACGACAAGGTCACCGCACAGCTCGCCGAGGCGGGTATCGAGACCGTAGAGCACCCGGGAGTCAAACCCAACCCCGTACTCTCCCACGCCGAGGAGGGGGTCCGCCTGGCCGCCGAGGGAGCCGCCGACATGATCGTCGCCGTCGGCGGGGGGAGCGTGATCGACGAGGCCAAGGCCATCGCCCTCGGCGCCCGCAACGCCCCGCCGCTGTGGGACTTTTATACCCGAAAAAGGACGGCCGACGACGCGCTGCCGATCATCGCGGTGCAGACCGTACCGGCCACCTCCTCGGAGATGAACGCCGCCTCGGTGCTCACCAACGACGGGACCAAGGAGAAGTTCAGCGCCCGGGCGACCAGCCTCTTTCCCAAAGCCGCCTTCCTCGATCCGACGGTCACCACCGGCATACCCCTGCGGTACACCGCCTACGCCTGCACCGACATCCTCTCGCACATGATGGAGGGCTACTTCACCACCACCGCCGAGTGGATTCCAATCCAGGACGGGATGGTCGAAGGCATCAGCCGTGGCGTCATCGAGGCGATGCAACGGCTCCTGAGCGATCCCAAAGACCTGGAGGCACGCTCGGCGGTGATGTGGGCCGGAGCCCTAGCCTGGAGCGGACTGCTCAACGCCGGAGTCGAAGGCGCGGCGCTGCCCAACCACATGATCGAACACCCCCTGAGCGCCCACCACGACATCGCCCACGGGGCGGGCCTGTCCATCGTGATCCCCGCCTGGCTAAGGCACATGAAGCCCCACATATCCAAGCGAATCGTCCGTTTCGGTCGGCGGATTTTGGGCGCCTCCGAGCAGCTCGAGGGTCTGTCCGAGGACGCCCAGGCCGACCGGGTGATTGAGATGCTGGAATCCTGGTACCGCCGAATCGGTACGCCGGTCACCTTCGCCGAAGGGGGTATCGTCGATCCGGACATCGAGGCCCTCACCGAACAGGCGCTGAAGCTGGCCGAGTACTGGGGTATTCGCGGCTACAGCGCCGAAGACGTGAAAAGTATCTACCATCTCTGCGGGCGCGCTTGAGGGGTATATAACTGAAGCCGGCTGCCGGGTCCCGCTTGCCGTGGGAAAACTCTACTCTTCTCGTGTATAAAATGGATTTTCTATTCTGATACCGAAATAGAACTGACCGGTATTCAGATGCTCGGAGTAAATAACATCGCACCGGGCAAACTCCGCATTGCTGACGATGCAGGCATCCCAGAAGTTTATCTGATACGTTTTTTTTATCTCCACCGCCCGGCGGATCATCGAGGAGGATTGTCTGACCACCTCCATCCTTTCCAGCAGATGAATCTGTCGAAGGACGACCTCTTCCTTTTGCCCCAGTTTGTCCAGAGCAACATTCGCGTACTCTTGAAGGACTTGGGTCGAAAGCGCTCCCTCGCCGGATTTCATGAGCTGCGAGATGAGTTGAACCGCCTTTTCCTGTTTCCAGGGTACTCGTCTATCGTTGGCATATATAAGAACGTTTGTATCGATAAAGAACTTCACCATGGGGATATCTATTTTCGTCGATTCTCTTCAGCCCGATTGAAATGGTAACCGGGGGCGGATTCTCCAGCGTATTCTCGGCAGAGGATTGTAAACTCCTCCGCCGCCCTATCTCCGTCCATTTCACCGGTAATCTGTTCAAGGTAAGCACGTATGAGATTATTCAGAGATGAACGGTGTTGTTTCGCATACTCCCGGGCTCTTTTAATGAGCTTTTCATCCGCGGACAGGGTAATATTCATCATCCCTCCTTACGTGCAATATGTGCACACTTAGAATTCAGCACATAAGCGCACATCAATCAAATTATTCATGGCTTCTAATATGAAAAGAGCCGTACCCGGCTGTTTTCATTGTTTCGAGTGCTGCGAAGCAGCATGAGAAACTATTATGAAAA
>DSBN01000332.1 GCA_011046055.1 Sediminispirochaeta sp.
CCCATGTGCTCCACAATTATGTGCGGATCGTACCGACGGTGAGAGCCGCCGGGGGAGTCTACGAATCCTCGGAGTTTTTGGTCTCCTTTTTGTTGATGATCTTTAGCAGCATGTTTATTTTTCAGATCTTTCGCTTACAGAACCAAAACCTGCGGGCTATCGAGAAAAATGCCCAAGAGGCCCAACGGAGCTATCGGCAGCTGAGGAATGTCCTGGACCGTAGCGCCGAAAGCTTCAACGTGGGCGAGCGTTTGTGGAAGTACTCCAGAAGCAACGCGCAGGTGGCCAAGACCATTTCCGAGCATCTGCAGGAGATGCAGACGGAGATGGAGAAGCTGGATGAAAACGCCGCGGCCACCCGTTCGGGCCATGATCAGATTTTGGATAAAAAAGAGGCGGTGCAACGGAGTATGGATCGACAAACCGAGACTATTCAGGACGCTTCCGCATCTATCGAACAGATCGGAAGCCAGGTGGAGCGAACTTTGACCACTACCGAACGGAAGAGGGCGGAAGTGGAGAACTTAGTTCAAACCGCCGACCATGCGGGGGGGCAGATAAACGGCACCCTGGAATCCTTCCACGCGATCTCGGAGACCTCCGCCCGGATCATCGAGGTGATCCGGGTCATCGAAGATGTGGCCGATCGGACCAACCTGCTGGCCATGAACGCGGCCATCGAAGCCGCCCACGCCGGGCAGGCGGGTAGGGGCTTCGCCATCGTCGCCAGCGAGATCCGCGGACTGGCGGAGGAGACCAACGAGCATTCACGGACCATCCGGGAGACCATGGATCAAAACCGGCAACTGGTGGAGAAGGCCGTCCGGGAGGGGGACCAGCTGCACGCGGTTTTCGATGAAATACGGGACAAGATCAGCGGAGTTCAGCAGAGCTTATTGGAGACTATTAAGGGGACCTCACAGCTGCGCAGCGGTCATTCCCAGCTGCAGGAGGTGGTGAAAAACCTCACTTTGGTCAACGAGACGGTCAACGAATCGCTGGAGACTATGGACAAAAACCTGCTGGCTGGGACCGAGTCCGTGAGTCACATCGCTTCGGCTATCACCGAAGTCCGTCAGAAGCTCAACAAACTGGTCGGGCATACCGAAGAGATAATCGAAGTCTCCTCGAAGCTCAAGGAGATGGGCCGAGAAAACGTCGATAGCTATACCAATCTGCAGCAGGAGATAGGTCAAATAAGGAACTGAGGAGGATACCATGTCGATACTCTTCGAATTTGCAATTTTTCCCACCGACAAAGGCGAGAGCGTCAGCGCGGAGGTGAGCAAGGTCATCGCTATGATCCGGGACAGCGGTGTACCCTACCGTCTCAGCCCCATGGGTACCACCATCGAGACCGAGACCATGGAAGAGGCCTTGGAGCTCTACCGGAAGGCCTACGATATTCTGGCGGCAAGTTCGAAAAGGATCTACTCCTCGATGAAGGTCGACGCCCGGGCGGGCAAGTCTGGACGGCTGGAGGGGAAGATCAAATCGGTAGAGTCCAAGATCGGGAGCGTCCATTCCGTCTAGTGCTTCGGGGCTTTGTCCGTTCCTGTTTCTCGAGCGGATCGTTCCTAGAGGAGTTCAAGTAGATAGGGCGAGAAAATAATCAGGCCGGCGATAAGCGCGTGCAGGGAGGTGACCAAGACCGCGCCGGCGGCCACATCCTTGGCGATCCGCGCCTCCTCCTCGATCTCTTCGGTGGCCAGGTCGACGTACGACTCGATGGCGGTGTTCATCAGCTCGGCGAACAGTACCAGGGTGATGGTGATACTCATATACATCCACTCGGCGTGCTCTATCTCGAGAAAAATCCCCGCCAAGACCGCCGCCCCGGCGATGCTCACGTGCACGCGCATGTGGTATTCGTACTTGACCGCGTCGTAAATACCCCGGAGGGCAAATCCGACGCTTCGGGCAAATGAACGCTTGTGGTATCTCATGGGCCTCCGCCTGTGTTTTTTTAATTATCGGGTTTTTTACGGGAAAATAAAAATAGGCCTGGCGCTATGAAAGCGAAAAAAGCTTGACATCTACCCTGTTCCTCCCTGAAATGAACACGTTCAAATATGAATCTG
Source organism: Sediminispirochaeta sp. (assembly GCA_011046055.1). Classification (GTDB taxonomy): domain Bacteria; phylum Spirochaetota; class Spirochaetia; order DSM-16054; family Sediminispirochaetaceae; genus DSBN01. The sequence goes on from DSBN01000332.1 coordinate 2,082, forward strand.
TTCAGAAAGGTGGGAAATGGCGCGATACCGGGAGCAGAGAAAACAGCAGCGACGCGAGCGGATATACATCGCGGCGATGGAGCTGCTGGAGGAAAGAGGCTTGAAGGCTACGCAGATGCGGGATATTGCCGCGCGGGCCGAGTTGGCGGTGGGTACCCTCTACAACTACTACCCCTCCAAATACGACCTTTATATGGACGTGTTGGAGCAGCAGTGGCATGAGGTGGGGAAGCGGTACCTGTCGCGGATCGCCCGTATGCTGCACCGCGGCGATGATCTTTTCACTATCCTCCGGGGAATCATTCAGCCTGTATTTGAAGAGATGAACCAGTTGGGCAGGGTCGAGTGGACCGAGCTGATCATGGCCTTTTTTTCCAGCAAAACCTATATCCAACGCGGAGCCCGGATGGACCTGCAGGCGATCGAAGTCTGGTCGAGGATATTGGAAAAGCTGAAAAAAAGAGGACTTCTGCGACCATCTCTCTCCTGCGATACCGCCGCCTACACCCTGTACTCCGTTGTGGCCAGCCAGTTTCTGGCCCTGCTGTTCTTGGAGGAAGTGGACGAGGGCGAGGCCTCGAAGGCTTTGGATGAAAAGTTACTGTTGCTGATCGACGGGATCGGCGCAGCTCCGCGGGAAGAGAAGGATTTTTAGGGAGGAGAGTTTATGATCCTAGGGAGAAAACATATTGGCTTGATCTTGGTGCAGATGCTTGCGTGGGTTTTGATACCCGCGGGAGCCGAGGAACGGCCCCCGGTGCAGGAGGTGGTCACGGCCATCGACCGGCTCTACCGGCACGAGTCGGCCCGTACATTGATGGAGATGGAGATCCGTACCACCCACTGGACTCGGAGCCTGAGGATGGAAGCCTGGTCCGAGGGGATGGAGAAGACCTTTATCCGGATCCTAGAGCCTCGGAAGGAGCGGGGGATGGGAACCCTAAAGATAGGAAACGAGATGTGGAACTACCTTCCCAAGACCAATCGAGTCATGAAGATACCCCCCCTCGATGATGATGAGCAGCTGGATGGACTCGGATTTTCGGAACAACGACCTGGTCAAAGAGTTCACCTTCACCGAGGACTACGACTTCGAGTATACACGCCCCGCCGATGCCGAGGAGGGGAAGCTCTATCTGAGCTGCATTCCTAAACCGGGGCGACCCATCGTCTGGGGGCATGTCCTGGTTCGAGTGGACCGGCGGACTCTGCTTCCCGAGCGGGAGGAGTATTACGACGAACAGGGAAAACTCATGCGGGTCATGGAGTTTGCCGAGCCGAAGAACTTCAGCGGTCAAATTATTCCCTCCAGGATCGAGCTGGTCCCGCGGAACAAGGAAGGTCACCGTACCATACTTCGCTACCTCGAGGCGGAATTCGATGTACGGTTGCGGGAGGATATCTTCAGCCTGCGCAATCTGAGAAACTTTCGTCCCTAGGAGGAGGTCGATGCGGGTATTTAAATTGGCATTTCGAAACCTTCGACGACAGAAGAGGCGGAGTATTTTCACCGGCTTGAGCATGTTCGTCGGTTTTGTAATGGCGGGTTTTTTCATCGGATGGGCCGACGGGACCTACAACCACATTATTGATAGCTTCACCAGCAACAGGCTGGGCCATATCCAGATCCACGCTCGAGGCTATTCGGACGAGCCGAGCCTCTACAAAACCATCGAGCGGCCTCAACGGCTGGGTGAAGAACTGAACTCGATTCAAGAGATCGAATCCTGGACCCCGAGGATCTACACGGCTGGCCTGGTCTCAGTGGGGGACAAAAGCGCCGGCGCCAGACTCGTCGGTATCGACCGCCGGCGGGAGAATGCGACCACCGGCATGGCGAACCAGGTGGTCGAAGGTCGATACCCTTCAGCTCCGGGAGAGGTGATGCTCGGGCGGGGACTGGCACGAATCCTGGCCGCCGAGCCGGGGGATGAGCTGGCGGTTTTTTCCCAAGCCGCCGACGGTTCAGTGGCCGAGGAGCTCTATCGGGTAGCCGCTCTGTTGGATACCGGGGATCCCGAGCTGAACCGCAGCGCCCTCTATCTGGGGCTGGATGACGCTCGGGCTCTTTTCGTCCTCTACAACCAGGCCCACGAGATCGCCGTCACCTTGCACGACCTGAGACGGGTGGAGGATCTGAGCTCCCGTCTGCAAGGGCAGTTCGCCGACAGCGGGCTGGAGGTATCGCCCTGGCAGGAGTTTGCCCGTGATTTCTATCGGGCGATGCAGACCGACAAGAACGGAATGTACATCTCCCTGGTGGTGGTGGTCATCGTGGTGGCGATCACCATTCTCAATACTATTTTGATGTCGGTGATGGAGCGTCAGCGGGAGTATGGTGTTCTCAGAGCCCTGGGTACCAGGCCCGGACAGATAGTGAAAATGGTGCTCAGCGAAACGGCCCTCCTCTCCCTGGCTTCGATCCTCCTGGGAGCCTTGGTGACCCTGGTGCTGAACAGTCATATGGCCGCTGAAGGCATCAAGCTGGAGCAGGCTGTCAACTGGGGCGGAGTACAGCTGGAATACATGAAAGGGGAAGTGAATCTGCGGAGCTTTTTACTGCCGACCTTGACGGTGCTCCTGACCTCCTTCACGGTGAGCATCTTTCCGGCGTTGAAGGCCGCCCGAACCGAACCGGCAAAGACCATGAGGACATTCTAGGGAGGTGAGAGGATGAAGTTTTACCTGAAGCTGGCTTGGCGCAATATCTATCGCAACAAGAAACGCACCCTCCTCACCGGGCTGATCATCGGTATCGGCTTGGCGTCGATCATGTTCACCGACGCGTTGGTCCTGGGGATGAAGGAGAACATGATCAGCTCGCTGACCGCTACCTTCATGGGCGATGCCCAGATACACCGAGAGGGCTTTCAAGAGACCCTGGAGGCGGAGAGAACCATCGGCGAGAGGGAGAAAATGCTCCGGCAGCTGGAGGCCGATCCACGGATCCGGGCGGTGAGCCCTCGGGTGCTGAGCTTCGCCACCGCCTCTTCGGCGGCGAGTATCGATTCGGTTCTGCTCTACGGTATCGACCCGGTCCAGGAGGCGAGGGTTTCGAAAATCGACAAGGCGATAGTCCGGGAGGATTTTTTCTCCCACCAGGGTGGTGGAAGCTGGAGCGGGGTCTTGATCGGAGCCAAATTGGCCGAACGGCTCGAAGTGGAGCTTGGCCAGCGACTGGTGATCTCTTCGACCGAGGCGGGCTCCGGCGACCTGGTGCAGGATATGTTCCTGGTGGAGGGTATTTTCAAAATCGGAGTGGAAGAGGAGCTGGACGGCGGAGTGGTTTTTCTGCCCCTGCGGGCGGCGCAGGATTTTCTGAGCTTGGGCGACGGGGTGAACCAGCTGGTGGTGCGGGCTGCCGGGCGCGACTTCGTCGAGCAGCACGGGACGGACTTTGTACGGCGCTATTCGACGGCGGGAAACCTGGCGGAGACCTGGTAGCAGCTGGTGCCGGAAATGAAGCACATGCTGGAGATGATCGACTATTCGGTGGGGGTGGTGATGATGGTGGTCTTCGCGGTGATCGTTTTCGGTATCATGAACACCCTTTTTATGGCTCTGTACGAGCGGACCTTTGAGTTTGGGGTTCTGCGGGCCATCGGCACGCGTAACGGGGCCTTGCGGGGGCTCATCGTCCGGGAGGCGGCAGCCCTGGCGGTCTTCGCCTCGGCCATCGGGATCGTCCTGGGTGCGCTGCTGATCTATATCGGTTCGATCTACGGGATGAATCTGACGGGGGTCGAGTTCGCCGGTACTACCTTCACCGAGGGGATTCACACGGTTTTTCGAATCCGGCAATTCTTGTTTTACCCGATAATAATAATTCTTTTCACCATGCTGGTGAGTTTCTATCCGGCGCGACACGCGACCAGGACATCGGTCTCTCGGGCTCTGCAGAGGAGTTTCTGAGATGTTCAGCCCGGTAAACGCCTGTAGGAGGTTCTTGTGGATACTGTGGAAAAACTGATCGTCACGAAAAATGTGCGCAGAGACTACCGAAGCGACAGCGTGGTCGTCCATGCGGTACGGGGTATTGATCTCACTATCGAAAAGGGGGAGTTCACCGCCATTGTCGGTCCATCGGGCTCGGGGAAAACCACCTTTTTGAACCTGATATCCGGTCTCGACACTCCCTCCGACGGTGCGGTGTTTCTCAAAGAGAGAGAAATATCCTCGATGAGCGGCAACGAGCTCTCAGATTTCCGACGCGACCATATCGGTTTTGTCTTTCAAGCCTACAACCTGATTCCGGTGCTGACGGTGGAGGAGAACGTGGAGTACGTGATGATGCTCCAGGGTGTGGACAAAGAAGAACGTCACGAAAGAGTCTCGAAGATGCTGGAAAAACTCGACCTCCGGGGTTATGAAAAACGCTTTCCCCCGGAGCTCTCCGGGGGAAAGCAGCAGCGGGTGGCCGTTGCCCGGGCGATGGTGGCCGAGCCGGACATCATTCTCGCCGACGAACCAACGGCCAACCTCGACTCCCACACCGGTGCGGCCCTGCTGGACATGATGCGCCAGTTGAACCGGGACAACAACATGACCTTTCTCTTCTCCACCCACGACCAGCACGTGTTGGAGAAGGCCGGTCGGCTGGTGGTACTGGAGGATGGAAAAAGTGTCCGCGATGAAGTCAAATCCTAAATCACGTACTTTTCTGCTCCTGCTGCTTCCGCTGTTGGCGGCGGTGCCCATGGATCTCTCGGCGGTCGAGTCCGCGGACTTCTCCGGTTCCCTGGAGAACCTGGTCTCCGCCTTTCCCGAACCCCTTACCAGCGAGAAGCTGTACGGTGTGGGGAGGCAGACTCTCCGCCTGCAGGGACGGCTTGAAGCGACGAAGTCGGTGCTCATGGTGGGGACATGGGAGCTCTCGGCACGGATATTTCCCCCGGACTTGTCCGAGACCGGACTTCTCAGTGAAGCTCCCGTGACGAGTTTTCGAGCCCGGGACTTGCCCCGACGCCTGTGGCCGCTGAGGGACGAAGAAGTGGGGAATATGGGCGTCTACCAAAACCTGGACCGTCTCTACGCTTCCATCTATCTGCCCTTGGGCGATCTGTACATCGGGCGGCAAGCGATCAGCCTGGGTACGGCTATGTTCGTCAACCCGCTTGACGTCTTCTCCAGCACCGAATCGGCGGTATCCGGGGAATCGGCGCGGATTGGGGTCGACGCGCTTCGCTTTCGAGCTCCCCTCGGTCTGATGGGAGAGCTGGATGCGGCCTATGTAGCCGGCGAGGACATGGGCCTTGAGAAGAGCGTGCTTTTCACCCGGCTGCAGATCTACCTCTACTCCACCGATGTGACCTTGCTGGCCATGAAATACCAGGAGGATCTCTTGCTGGGAACCGGTGTGACCAGGGCTATCGGGGGTGCCGGTACCTGGTTCGAAGGAGCTCTGAGACTGCCAGGTCTCCTGTCTTCTGGCTCTCCCGAGGACGGTGATCCGCAGCTCTCCCTCTCGGCGGGCGCCGAACACAGCTTTGGGCCGAAGTTCTACCTCAGCGGAGAGTACCATTTCAACTCCGCTGGGGTACGGGATCCAGCGGACTACAGCCAAGCACCAGCTCCGACTTACTTAAGGGGCAGACACTACCTCTCAATGGGGGCGGAATATCGACTCGGGCCTTTGAGCCCGCTGAGCACTCAGCTGATCTGGAATATGGGCGATCCGTCGGCCATCCTCTCGCTGAGTCTGGAACACGGTCTGGGGCAGAATCTGTTTCTCACCGGTGCGGCGGTGCTGGGCTTAGGTGAAGAACCAGAGGCTGCAGCACCACTTATCTACCGTTCGGAGTTTGGGGCGGTTTTCGATCAGATTTTTGTGGCGGTGGAGTATTTTTTTTGAGAAATTCCTACTACACTCAAGCCAACAATGTTGAGAAATGGAAATTGGAGTAATGGTATGGCCGATACAAAAACAAGAAACGACGAACGCTGCTTCTGCTGCGGCTCTAAAAACGATCGCGGACTGAAGCTCAGCTTCAGCTACCCCGAGGAGGGCCGGGCCGAGACCAGCCTGACGATCCCGGAGTACTTCACCGGCTGGGAGGATCTGACCCACGGAGGATTGATATCGATGCTTCTCGACGAGACCATGGCCCACGCCTGCCTCAGCCGCGGTACCCCGGGGGTGACCGCCGAGCTGACGGTGAGGTTCAAAAAGCCGCTGCCGGTGGAGAGCATCGTCTCTGTCCAGGGGCGTACCACCGAAGTTCGCGGGCGGACGGCCGCGACCGAAGGCCAGATCCAGGGGAGCGACGGTACCGTCTACGCCACCGCCCGGGCTAAGTTCTTCATTTCCGCATGAAGTACCACCGGTCTCGTCAGTAGTGATATCGGGCCCCGACGACGGCGCTGAGACCGCCTATTTTTTCCGGAAAAAATAGATCCTGCCCAACCTCCCCGCTCTGTAGGGACAGGAAGGCCAGCAGGCTGAGCTCTTCGTAGATGTTCCAGTTGAACCCCAGGCTCGTATTGGCCGACAGATCCACCGGGGAGACCACCGAACTGAGGGTATAAGCGAGTCCCGGCCGCGAACTGAAGCCGATGCTCGGGTAGAAGAAAAGACCATACCCCGGTGTTTCAACAACACCGTCGGTACGGTTGTCTTCTTCGAAGGCACCAAAGGGTCGGGCCAAAAACTCAATGGTCCAAGACAGACTCCGGTCGTAGAGGACCCGATGGTCGTGAGAAGCTCCTCCACTGATCGTCCAGCTTTCCTTCGCCGATTCTGACGAAGCGAAGTCTCTATCCATGGTGGTCGAGCTGGAGATGTGCCAGCTTACCGGTTCGATCCCTTCGATGCTCACAAAGAACCGGTGCCCCCGACCGGAAATACCAGCGACCTCAGCACCCCGGTACAGATAGCCCCCCTGCAGATTGAACACACCTCGCTCCAGGCTGATTCTCGCACCGGCGGAGGCTTCTTCGATAGACGGAGGCGGGTCGCTCTCGTTGGAAAAGTTGCCCGGCAGCAAGATCAGCTCAAGAAAATCGAAGTCGCCG
>DSBN01000279.1 GCA_011046055.1 Sediminispirochaeta sp.
GAATTCGGGCTACCTCCTCGGGAATATCCGCTTTTTCAATAATCTTGAGCTGCTGGGCGTCTTCCAGGTCCCGACCGAGATAGGCGATTTTATCAGAGACCCGTACCACCGTTCCCTCCCATGTGGAGGGATACCTGTCCCGGGCCTCTATCGCCCCCAAGTCTTTCTCCTGGAAGTCGGGCCGGATGAACTGCTCAAACTTCTCGCCGCAGTGGTTTACTATCCCGTCTCGCACCGCGTAGGTCAAGTTCATCCCCCGCCCGTAGTTGACCAAGTGATCCACCACCCGCAGAGAGTACAGTTCATGGATAAAGCCCCCGAAGTCTCGCTTCAGATCGTTCATTATCTCCTCGCCGACGTGTCCAAAGGGGGTATGTCCCAGATCGTGGCCCAAACCGATAGCCCAGGCCAGGTCCGCATCCAGATCGAGCCCCCGGCAGATCGCCGCAGCCACCGATGCGACGTGCATCACATGCTCGATTCGAGTACAGATGTGATCGTTTTTTGGGGAAAAGAAAACCTGGGTCTTGTGCTTCAAACGGCGAAACGGATATGAATGGATGATGGCGGTGGTATCTCGAAAGTAGTCGCCCCTTTCATCACCCTGTCTGGGATATCTTCTTTGTAACAGCACCTCTTTGGGCAATTGGTTGACAAACCGTTTCACCTCAGCCTCCGCTTTTTTATAGTCTCGCACAGCTCCGGGGCTTAATCAAGACAATTTCTTAGCGTACAAAATGAGCAAGCCGTTTGATTTTTTATTCCAAAGTCATTATAGTGAGGAACACATGGAACCGAATCAGGTCAACGGCCATCAAAACGGAGAGACTCGACCGAAGAAGATTCTCATAGTCGAGGACGAACGCATCATCGCTTTGGACTTGAAAAAGCGCCTCGAAAGGTTTGGTTTCTACGCTCCCGAGATCGTCTCCGACGGCGAATCCGCTATCACCACCGCCACATCTTTGCGTCCCGATATCATCCTGATGGATATTATGCTCGGAGGACAGATAGACGGGATAGAGGCCGCCAAGACCATCAAAGACACACTGAACATTCCGGTCATCTTTCTGACCGCCTATTCCAACGAAAACACCCTCGACCGGGCCAAAGAAGCCGAACCCTACGGCTATATTCTGAAACCCTTCAAGGAACGAGAGCTCTACACCACTATAGATATCAGTCTCTACAAGTTCGAAATCAACCGCAAGCTGCAACAGCAGGAACGCTGGCTCTCGGCAGTCCTGCACAGCGTCGAGGACGGCATCATCGCCACCGATAAAAATAGCCGGATCGATTTCATGAATCCCGTAGCCGAGACGATTACCGGCTGGAACGAGGAAGAGGCCAAAGGACACTTTCTCAACGAGGTCTTCGCGGCGACCTACGGACGGGACCAACGACCGCTCATTCTCCCCGAACTGAATGTGGAAAACCCGAAAGACCCTCCCTTTGTCTTCAGCAACTGCGTCCTGACCAACAAAAAGAGCGCCCGAGTCCATATCGACGGCTCTTTTGGCGTGATCCGTGACCGAAAGGGGGTCGTGGAGGGTCAAGTTCTGGCTTTCCGGGATACCACCGAGATGCAGAGACTCAGCGACACTATCAACTACCAGGCCAGCCACGACACCCTTACCGGTCTGGCCAACCGTGACGAGTTCTCTTCCCGCTTGGAGTACGCGCTGGAAGCCGCTCGAGAGCAGAATGAGGTCCACTCGCTCCTATACCTGGATGTGGATCAATTTCGCGTGGTCAACGACATCTGCGGCCACACCGCGGGGGATGAGCTCCTCCTCAAAACCACCAAGATCATCCGTTCGGTGATCCGCAGCAGCGATTTCTCCGCCCGACTCGGAGGGGACGAGTTCGGTATACTGCTGGAAGAGGCTTCCACCGATAGAGCGATAGAGATAGCCAAAAGGCTGCAGTCCCGACTGATGGAAGACAAGCTGGTGTGGAAAAAAAACGTCTTCAACATCAGCACCAGTATCGGAATAGTACCGATTGACTACAACAGCGAGTCGGTGCACAGCATTCTGGCCGCCGCCGACGACGCCTGCTACCTGGCCAAGGACGAGGGGGGCAACAAGTACAAGGTCTATCAGCAGAACGAAAGCAGGTTTGTCCAGCGGCGCGGGGAGATGCAGTGGATATCCCACCTCACCCAAGCCCTGGAAGAGGATCGTTTTGTGCTCTACCATCAGCCTATTGTATCCCTCGACGAGAGCACTTCCCACGGAAAAAAGAGCGAGATCCTGGTGCGTATGATCGACAAGGAGAACAATCTCATCATGCCGGAGGACTTCATTCCCGCCGCGGAACGCTACAACTTGATGCCCTCCATCGACCGTTGGGTCATCCAGACCAGCTTTGAAAACTTCAAAACCCTGGATGAAAAGTACAACGGAGCAAAAAACCCCTTCAGCTTCACCATCAACCTCTCCGCCGCCTTTCTGGCCGACGAGACCTCGCTGGACTTCCTGGATTACCAGCTTCGGGAGTACCAGGTACCTCCGGAGGCCTTCTGTTTTGAGATCACCGAGACCGCGGCGATTACCAATATGGAATCGGCCACCCGCTTTTTGCACGAGGTCCAGAGCATCGGAATCTCCTTCGCCCTGGACGACTTCGGCAGTGGATTTTCCTCTTTCAACTATCTGCGCCAGCTCCCGGTGAACTACCTCAAAATCGACGGGATATTCGTGAAAAACTTGCACGAGGATCACATCAGTCGGGCCATGGTCGAGGCGATCAACAGCCTGGGCCATTTCATGGGGATCAAAACCATCGCCGAATTCGTGACCAACGACACCATCATGGACAATCTAAAAAGCATCGGCGTGGACTTCGCCCAGGGCTATCATGTCGGTGTACCACGCCCCTTTCACGAGCTGCTGACGGAGGCGGACTCCGTCAAAAAAGCCTAATATCATATTTGGGTCGAATCCAACGCGGCCTCTTCTTTTTCATTTTTCCCCTCTCCACACCTCTCCAAGCTGAAAAAAGCTTCAGCTTGACAGAGCCGCCGTAAGCGACTACTGTCACCTCAAGGCAATGACACCGGCAAGCATAGTCCTGATGGGACTCAAACATTCGGGAAAATCCTCTCTCGGCTCGGCGGTCGCCGAGGCTCTCTCCCGGCCCTTTTTCGATCTGGACGATCTTGTCCTGGATGGGGCCCGAGAGAGAGGCTTCTCTTCGATCCGCCTCTTGTACGGAAGCCTTGGTCTGGAAAAATTCCAGGACCTCGAGTATGCCGCCTTGGAGGAACTGTTCCACCGCCGGGTTGCCGAGTCTTCCTTGGGATTTATCTTGTCCCTGGGCGGAGGAACCGGAGAGAATCACCGGGTGATGCACTCTCTGAGTGAACACGGGGCGGTGAGGCTCTATCTACGCGTAGCCGAGGAGACTCTCTGGCGGCGTATCTCCGCCGGGGGTATCCCCCCCTTTCTGGAAGGAGACCGACCGCCGGAGGAGCTTTTTCACAAACTCTACCTACGCCGCGACCAGTTGTACGGAAGTTGCGCGGATTTTATAATAGAGATGACGGACCGGCCTCCCGAGGAGAACAGCAGGATCCTCCTCGATGAGGTCAGAACAATACTAAGAGGATGAGAAAGCTATGAGCGGCAGCAGTTTCGGAACCCACTTCAAAATCAGCACCTTCGGCGAGTCCCACGGACCGGCGATCGGCGTGGTCTTGGACGGCCTCACCCCCGGGGTGCCCATCGAAGAGGCGGATATTCAAAAAGAACTCGACCGCCGCAAACCCGGCCAGTCGAGTATCACCACCTCCCGCCGGGAGAGCGATCGGGTGCACATTCTCTCGGGCCTGTACCAGGGCCGAACCACCGGCACCCCCTTGGCCATGGTACTGTACAACCAGGACCAGGACAGCAGCGCCTACGAACATGTCAAGGAAGCCTTCCGGCCTGGTCACGCCGATTTCACCTATCAGAAAAAATACGGTATACGGGATCATCGCGGCAGCGGCCGCGCCTCCGGGAGGGAGACCGCCGCCCGGGTAGCCGCCGGAGCGGTGGCTCGTAAGATTCTCGAACAGCGGGGTATCCAGATCGTCGCCTATACTCAACGAGCCGCCGGAGTCAGCTGCCAGGAGATCGACTACGGGGTAATAGAAAAAAACCCCATGCGCGCCGCCGACCTGGAAGCGGCGCGCATGATGGTCCGGCGAATCGAGGAGCTCAAAGCCCAGGGAGACAGCGCCGGCGGTTTGGTGGAGTGCCGGATCATCGGAGTGGAACCGGGACTTGGCGAGCCGGTATTCGACAAGCTGGAGGCCCAGCTGGGCAAGGCCATCCTCTCCATCGGGGCGGTTCGGGGCATCGAGTTCGGCGCGGGCTTCTCTCTGGCCGATATGAGCGGTTCACGGAGTAACGACCAAATTTTTTCCACCGGGTTCGACAGCAACCGCGCCGGGGGAATTGTCGGCGGCATCAGCAACGGCGAAGAAATCGCCTTTCGGCTGGTAGTCAAACCAACCGCCTCTATCAGCCGGCCACAGGCAAGCGTCAACTCCAAGGGCGAGGAGATCGAGATTCAAACCGAAGGTCGCCACGACCCCTGTATCTGCCCCCGTATCGTTCCGGTGGTAGAGGCGATGAGCGCCATCGTTATTCTGGATATGATAAAAAGACAGGCGGCGCTGCAGGCGCCCCAAGTAGAATACTCAAGCGGAATAGAAGACAAGGAATAGGAGGTCCAAGACCATGAAAGTCGCTTATTTTCAATTCTCCCCGCGGTTCGGTAAACCCGAGGCAAACCGCGCTCGCCTGGCGGAAGCCCTGGAGAGGAGCCGGGCGGACCTCCTGGTCGCCCCGGAGCTGTCCACCAGCGGCTATTTCTTCCCAGACAGCGAAAGCGCCCGAAGCCTCGCCGAGACGGTCCCCGGCCCGAGCACCGAGCTCCTGGAAGAGACGGCCCGCAAGACCGGCTCAACCATTGTCTTTGGCCTCCCCGAACGGGAGGGCGACACCCTCTACAACAGCGCGGTGGTCCTCGGCCCCCAGGGAATCGTCGCCACCTATCGGAAGGTGCACCTGTTCAACGAAGAGACCATCCACTTTACACCGGGTAATGATGGTTTTTTGATTTTTCAACTGCAAGGAGTGAAGATAGGAGTCCTGGTCTGCTTCGATCACATGTTCCCCGAAGCCGCCCGCAGCCTCGCCCTGCAGGGGGTTCAAGTGGTCTGTCACCCGTCGAACCTGGTCCTGCCCGAGTACGGACAGCTCACCAGCCGGGTCAGAGCCTTGGAGAACCGAATGTTCTGGGTCCTCTGCAACCGCTGGGGTGAGGAGAGGGTCGAAGAGCGCCGGCTCCGATTCACCGGCGTCAGTCAGATCGTCCACCCCAAGGGAGAGATTCTGGCCCGTGCCGAGGCCGAGGGCGACCAGATAGCCACGACGGAGATAGACCCGGAGGAGGCTACGGAGAAGTTCGTAACCCCTTTCAACCACCTTTTGGAGGACCGCCGACCTGAGTTCTACCGCCTGTAGACCGTCCGGCATCTTAGGCGGCGTTTACACTTCAAACAGGGTAACGCCGTTTGCTCTTTTCTATTCTTTTGCGCGAGGCGCGTATCTCATCTCCGTATTCGTCCAGGACGTCTCTGATCAGACATTTTAGCTTTTTCAACCCGAACTCTTTTTTTCCCAAGCGAAAGTTGTGTTCCACCATGCGCTGTCGCTCGTTAGGTTTGGTCAAGATCCGTTTCATCTCCCCCAGTACCCTTTCGGGAATGCGGAGACTGCCGTCCTTTTCGTACACGTCACGGATCTCCAGCATATCGAAACCTACAACCTTGATATCCGTTTTGTAGACCAGGTAGGCGGTAGTCACCACCGGAACCTTTGCGGCGATCGCCTCCAGCAATGCGTTGCCGAAACCCTCCCAGATCGGCAGGTAGGTGACCAGGTCGGCGTTTACAAGAACATCGCGGTTGGTAAACACCGGCCGTCCTTCACCGTCCACGCTCCGTTCGGCGCTGATCCGGTCGGAGATCAAATGGAGCGGTATTCGGTGCTGCTCAGCCCTTTTTTTGATCTCGTCGATGTAGTGGACATCCGGTTCGTCCCCCTGATACAGGGAGATGATGAAATGCAGCCGATCCCGAAACTCCGGGTACTTTTTTAGAAAACGGCCCAAGAGTTCGATAGAGTCCTCGATCCTTTTTCGGCGTACGATCCTGGTCGGTTGGACCACCAGAATGTCCTCCGGAGAGAAACCGAACTCCTGTCTAAACCGTGAGCTGTACTCGTCCATGGTGACGGCGTGCTCGAAATCTTCGCAGTTCGGGATAACCCGCGGCTGGACCCTTTTGATCGAACGGAGAATGTGTTCCGCGTAAGAGGAGAGCACCACGTGCTCCACCCCCGGGTCGACGGGGGGCATGATTCGGCCCAGCAGCTGTTCGATGTAGTTTTGGCTGAAGCGGCTGCGCTCCCACCAGAAGTCGTGGTGGTGAAAGATTGTGGCCACACGACGCCAGGTGGCCAATTTGTAGACCGCCATCCCTCCAATCAGGGTCATGGGCATGGCGTTGGTGTTTTGGGCGAGTATCACGTCGATGGAGTAGGAGCGGATATGGTCGAAGAGAATATTGGCCACGTTGGTCCCCTCCTGCTCCAGGTGCTCGATGATCTGTTCCCGCCGAGTATCGCTGAGCCGAGCGGGCTTGTCTTGGAGGTAGGGAAAAACTTCCGCTTCGTACTGCTTCTGCTCGGGGCTTCCGAAACGGATCTCCGGCAACAGGATCTGCCTCTCCTCTGGAATCAGGGGTAGAGTCGAGGCGTAGTGGCCGGTGAAGGTGAAGACGGTGTGTCCGAGCTCGTCGAGAATCCTGATCCATTTCTCCACTTCCAGAGAGACACCGTCTACGTCCCCCAACTTGCCGCAGACTATTCCAATACGAAACTCATCAGGCACCTGCTTCGACATGTTTCGCTCCTTGAGCTATACGTGGACCGACGAGTAAAAGGGGCCCATCTTGCCCCGCCAGCGGGGATTCTTCGACGACATATCCTCCGAGTAGAGCGGAGGAGGCAGCTGCATCTCCTTGTGGCCGAGCAGCTCCAGGATGTAGTTGCTGACCCAGCGGGAGAGCTGCAGGACCACCATTTTGTGGCGCAGCCTCCCTTGCACGTCGCGGTTGAGAATATCCGGAATGGTGGATGTAGTCACAATTTCATCCAAGACCTTGTCGTTCAGGTTCACCCGGCACTCCCGGCTGGAGTAGAAGTGAGTCACGAAGAAGACGATCCTCTCGGCACCAGCCTCCTTGAGCAGGTGGCAGGTCTCCATTATGGTGTTTCCGGTGCGTACCATATCGTCGATGACCGCCACGACCTTGCCCCGCACCTCATCGAGACCTATGTCCGAGTCCGGAGCCAGTTTGATCTCCACCTTCCGTTCGTCGCTGCGCTCTTTGCTCATGTACACCAGAGGCACATCATCCGTCTTGAGTTCCTCCTTGACCTGCAGGACGAACTTGAGAGCTCCCTTGTCAGGAGCGCAGAGCACCAGCTTCTCCTCTTGTACCACATCCGAGTCCATCATATAGCTGGCGAAGAGGTCCGCCGGTTTCAAGTCGTGAAAGAGTCCGCCAAAGGTCCTTGAGAAAATCTCAGCCACCGATATGGAGTGGTTGTGCACCGTGATCACCTCGTCCACCCCGGAGGCCTTGAGCAGGTCGGCGTAGAGTCGGGCTGAAAAGGGTTGACCGTCGAATTTTTTATAATCCTTGACGCTCCGTTCCATCTTCAAACCCTGGTCCGGTCGGGGGCCCCGGTCTTGGGCGCTGTAGAAGAGGTTCGGTTCAAAAAGGATCACCCGCTCCGCGCCGTTGTCCTTGGCCGCCCGGGCGATGAGGAAGTTCCGCATGGCCAATTCGTCCCGGGTGTTCCAACCCTGGTTGGTACTCACCAGCAGAACGGTCTTGCCCTTCAGTTTGTAGCCGATATTGTCCCAGTTCTCTTCGTCGATGATGAAACGGGGGCAAAACTCTGTATTGAGAAAACTTTTCAACGATATAAGGTCCGAATAATCCTCTTCCTGCCGCAAATGGTGTGCCAAATCCTCAACCACTGGATTGTCGGCTACCGAGCCGATCAACAGCACGTTCTCCATGTATCCCTCCAAGATTCTAGGCAAAATACCTCGCTCGCCTCCGACTATAGGGAACCGGAAGTAAGCTCTGGGACTATTCTATAGACTTTTTTTCATATTGAGAAGAATCGGCAGGGGATTTTTACCGTCATATTACTTCTTGAAGATTTTTTCTCTTTGACGTAGGCTGTAACGCTATGGCAATTAGTTCAAACGAAGGTCCGTTGATCGTCCAGGGCGATTCGACGATGCTGCTGGATGTCCACCACCCCCAAGCTGAGGAGGCCCGGGCCGATTTAGGCCTCTTCGCGGAGCTGGAAAAATCCCCGGAGCACATGCATACCTACCGACTCACCCCCCTGTCCCTCTGGAACGCCGCCTCCGCCGGTTATGCCGCGGAGGATATACTCGGAAAGCTCGAACAATGGTCCCGCTTCGGAATTCCGGAAAACATCGACTACTATATCCACGACCTGATTTCCCGTTACGGGAAGCTGCAGCTTCGCGCCGGCGATGAACCGGACAGGCTCTTCCTCAAGGTCGACGATCCGCTGTTCAAGACCGAAATAGAACGGAACCAGCGCTGTGCCAAGTTTTTACAACCCCACCCCGAAGGATTTTCGCTGCACCTCTACGACCGGGGTACCATCAAAAGCGAGCTGATTAAGCTGAACTACCCGGTCAAAGACGAAGCCCCGCTGCGAGAGGGTGCTCCCTTCAATTTCAAGCTCCTGTCCGACAGCCACGACGGCTACCGCTTCCAAGTGAGGGACTATCAGGAAGAAGCCGCCCGCGCCTTCTATGGAGACGGACGGGCGGGCAGCGGCTTCGGCACCGTTGTGCTGCCCTGCGGCTCGGGCAAGACCATCGTCGGCATGAAGGCTATGGAGCTGGCCCAAAC
>DSBN01000165.1 GCA_011046055.1 Sediminispirochaeta sp.
AGAGAAAGACCATCTCATACTGCAGGAGCCGGTCCAGAAGTGGATCCATCTCTTTAATTCGCCGCCAGAGATCGTTCTGAAAGGCGTCCCGCCGCGCCATAGTACTGAGTTTCTTGTACTGTCCCATGGCTTCCGCCCACTGGTTGATGTACTGCTGCCGAACCTCCCGTGAAAAATGCTGCACCCGCTGCAGAATCAGGGTCAACAGCTGTTCCTTGCTGACGTAGTACTCCTTTTTGTCACTGGTCACCAGCCTCAGGATATCCCGGAGGGATCCGTCCTTCTCTTTTTTGGAACGCTTCTCTAAATACTGGGCCAACTCATGCTGGGAGATCTTCTTGGAGATGGGCAGCCCCAACTTATCCCGCATCTTGTAGAGGTCAGTGAAACTGTGGTAGTAGGGCGCCTTTTTGAGACTCTGCTCGATGTGGCGGTAGGTCTGCTCCTTCTCTAACTTCAGTTTCTTCCGTCCCTTGTAGTACAAGGCGTAGAGACCGATCAGATAACCGGCTTGAGAAAAGCCGTGCTCCCGGTCCAGCTTGTTTGTCTTCTCTCGGTATTCACCGACCACCAGGCTCGAGAGATGGGTCCAGAACTGAAAGGTAAAATCATCCGGGTCGGTGATGGTTTTGAGGGCCACGTCTTTTTGAGTCTTGATATTGGCAAAAAGGTCCTTCACCGACTGCTCTTTTTTGCTGAAAATCCCGTACATTTTGTTGTTGACGTACTCCGAGTTCTTCTGCAAACCCAAATAGGTCCTGATCTTGAGAATGCACATCGGCAGGAGCTTGTCCGCCACGGTCTCGCCGATGACGATCATGGACCGCACTCCCTCGGGAAAGACGAAGCGAAACACGCTGTTTTTCTCTTCTTTGATATTCCCCAGGAGGGAGACCAGCTGATCCTTGACCTCGATCACCTCGAGTATAGATTCGGGGATATTCTCTCCCAGCATGTCTTCGCTGGGAAAGGAGGCGTCGGGGGTTTGCTCGGCCTCTTCGTACATTTTGCGAATCAAATAGGGGTAGTAGCGCAGATATACGACCTGCTGTTCCCCCAGCTCGCTGGACTCGAGGCTGACCGTCCCTTCGCTCTCCATCTTCTCGAGTAGGCTTCCGTATTTTGAGTTGGTAAAGGTGGAAAAATCGGTAAATCCCGGACGATTCTTGCTGAACTCACCGGCCCAGTGGGCGGCGTAACGTTCGAGGTTGTGCCGAGAAATACGGGAGGTCTTTTTCTTTTGAGTATAGGCTCGAAGAATACGCTCGAGGTCTTTTTGCTCTGACATCCTACCAAGAGTATAAGTTGCGAAGTAAGATTTTTCAATCTATACTTGCGATTCTAAGGTCGCTAAGACCGCTATCGGCGCTGCTCCGACACCAGGGCGTCCCACAACGGTTCTTTCGGCGGTTCGGCCGTCAGGATCAGCTCCGTTCGTCGTACGGGGTGGATGAAACTCAGCGACCGGGCGTGCAGGTGGATTCCCCCGTCCTTGTTGGAGCGCTTGGCCCCGTATTTGAGGTCCCCCTTTATATGACAGCCCACCGCCGCCAGTTGAGCTCTGATCTGGTGGTGCCGCCCCGTCTCCAGCTCTATCTCAAGCAGGTAGTAGCGGTCGCCGGCGGCCAAAACCCGGTATCTGAGCGCCGCCATCTTTGCTCCCTGGCGTTGAGCCTCCGACTCAGGCACCGTTACTGATTTGTTGAGTTTTGGAATCCGGCGCAGGTAGTGAACCAGTCGCCCCTCATCGGAGGGGGGCATCTTGTCCACCACGGCCCAGTAGATCTTGCGCACCCGGCGCTCCTTGAACAGCTCTCCCATACGGCCCAGAGCCTTGCCGGTTTTGGCGAAGACCACCACCCCGCTGGTGGGCCGATCGAGGCGGTGGGGCAGCCCGAGAAAGACCTTGCCCGGTTTTCGGTCTCGCTTTTTGATAAACTCCTTGAGCAGATCCAGGAGGCAGGGGTCCCCGCTGCGGTCCCCCTGGACGAGCTCGCCGGGGGCCTTGTTCAACGCTATCAGGTGGTTGTCTTCATAGAGGATTCGTTCTTCGCACATGTACTACTTTTTCTTCTTTCGGGTGCGCTTGATCGAGCGCGTCTCCTTGGTGGTCAGACGGACCCCCTGGGCACGGACACTCTTGACCAGGTAGTCGGCCACGGCGAAGCTCTCCTCCAACACCTTCAGCCGGGGCTTCTTCTTGTATTTGAACAGGAACTGCTCATCCTCCCGGACGGTGAAGTCCAGGACCTTGGCCTTTTTTGGCAGCAGTTCGTAGGTCTTGCCGATGATGAACTGCTCGATCTTGAAGCGTTTGATGTAGTAGCCGCCGTTCTCCTCGTTTTTGTAGAGCAGGGTCATGTTGTACTTGGCCAGCTCCTCCTTGTCGGCGAGGCCGCAGAAGAGCATCCCCTTGTCGACGAAGAGCTTGTCCGGCACGTCGATCACCGAGTAGATCCCGTTCTTGCGGATCACCAAGACCCGGTCGTACTGGTTCACCGCGAACAGGGCCTTTCCTCCCCGCACCTCGTAGCCCAAATACCCGCCATCGCCGTCGTAGCGCAGCTCCAGGTTCCGCTGCGCCGCCTCGCGCACATCGGTCTTTTCAAAGGAGCCCACCTTCGTGCGCCGGGGGAAGAGCTCCCGGCTCTCTGTGGAAATCTCATCGATGAAGCTCACCGCGTAGTCGGTGATCTGCTCCAGGTGGTGTTTGATCTCCTTGAGCCGGCCCTTGATCTCCTCCACCTCCTGACGGTTTTTATTGATGTCGTAGAGGGAGATCCGACGGATAGGGATTTTCAGCAGCCGCTCGATATCCTCCCGGGTGATTTCCCGGGGAATCTCTTTTTTGAATGGTTCAAAGCCCTCGAAGACCGCCAGCATGACCGCCTCCTGGGTGGTCATCTCTTCGATCTGCTTGTAGATCCGCTCTTCGATGAAGATCCGCTCCAGAGTGCGGGCGTGGAGCCGGTCGCGCAGGTGGCCGCGCTCGACCTTCAGCTCCGCCTCGAGGATCTTCACCAGCTGTCCGGCGTGGTAGCGAATGATCTCGGTGACGCTCATCACCGTCGGGACGTTCTCTTTGATTACCAGGGGGTTGACTGAGATCGCGTACTCGCAGTCGGTGAAGGCGTAGAGGGCGTCCACCACGTCACTGCTGTACTCCCCCCGGGCCAGCTTGATCTCGATCTCCACCTCCTCGGTGGTGTAGTCGTAGATACTGGCTATTTTGAACTTGTTCTTCCGAGCCGCCGCTTCGATGGAGGCGATCAGACTCTCGGTGGTCGAGCCGAAGGGCAGCTCCCGGATCACTATCCGTTTGGGGTCCGAGGTATCCAGCTTGGCCCGAACCAGCACCTTGCCACGGCCGTCCTGGTAGTCCGACACGTCGACCAGCCCGCCGCCAGGAAAATCGGGGAAGAGCTCGAACTCCTCCCCCCGCAGCGCCGCCTTCACCGCCCCGAGTACCTCGTGAAAGTTGTGGGGCAGTATCTTGGTGGACATACCCACCGCGATGCCTTCGGCTCCCTGGATGAGGACCACCGGTATCTTGGCGGGAAACACCACCGGTTCCTTGTTGCGTCCGTCGTAGGAGTCGGTGTACTCGGTGATCTCGGGACTGTAGAGGACCTTCTTGGCAAAAGGCTTGATCCGGCACTCGATGTACCGGGCAGCCGAAGCCTCGTCGCCGGTGAAGAGGTTGCCGAAGTTGCCCTGCTTGTCTATGAAAAGCTCCTTGTTGGCCATCCCCACCAGCGCCGAGTAGATCGACGCGTCGCCGTGGGGGTGGTACTTCATGCAGGAGCCCACCACGTTGGCCACCTTGTGAAACTTCCCGTCGTCCACCTCCAACAGGCTGTGCAGAATGCGCCGTTGCACCGGCTTCAGCCCATCCTTGACGTCGGGGATAGCCCGGTCCTTGATCACGTAGGAGGCGTACTCGAGGAAGTTTTTGTCAAAAATATTTTTTACAAAGGGCATGCTATATCAGGTTCTCCATGATAAAATCCCGGCGCTCGGGGGTGTTTTTTCCCATATAAAAAGCCATTGTCTCGTGGATATTCTTCAGCGACTTCACGCTCACCTCAACCAGACGCATATTGTCGCCGATGAACTGGCCGAACTCGCTGGGAGAAATCTCACCCAAGCCTTTGAACCGGGTCACCTCCGGGTTCGACAGCTCCCGGACCGCCTCCTCCCGCTCCTTGGGGGTGTAGCAGTAGCGGGTCTCTTTCTTGTTGCGCACCCGAAACAGGGGCGTCTCCAGGATGAAGACCCTCCCGGCTACCACCAGCTCCTCGAAGTAGGTGAGAAAAAAGGTGAGCAGCAGGTTGCGGATATGAAAACCGTCGTGGTCGGCGTCGGTGGCGATGATGATCTTGCCGTAACGCAGCCCCTCCACGTCGTTCTCGATCCCCAGGGCGGACATCAGGTTGAAGAGCTCTTCGTTTTTGTAAATCGCCGTCCTGTTGCGGCCGAACATGTTCTGGACCTTTCCCCGGAGACTGTAGATGGCCTGGGTGTAGACGTTGCGGGTGGAGACCATGGAACCGGAGGCGGACTGCCCCTCGGTGAGGAAGATCATAGACTCCTCCCCCTTCTTATCACCCAGGTGGTACTTGCAGTCCTTCAGCTGGGGGATCTTGAAGGCCACCTTTTTGGCCGCCTCCCGGGCCTCCTTTTTGACCGCGTTGAGCTCCTTGCGCAGCTTTTCGTTGTTCTGGATCTTCTGCTCCAGCCGCTTGGAAGCCTCTTTGTTTTTGTGGAGGAAATCCACCACCGCCGACTTCACCTCGCCGACTATCCAGCTGCGGATCTCGCTGTTGCCCAGCTTGTTTTTGGTCTGACTCTCGAAAACCGGATTCTGCAGCTTCACCGACACCGTACCAGCCACCCCTTCGCGGACATCGACACCGGAGTAGTTCTTCTTGAAGTACTTGTTGGCCCCTTTGAGCAGTCCTTCGCGAAAGGCGCTCAGGTGGGTCCCCCCGTCGCTGGTGTACTGTCCGTTGACGAAGGAGAAGTAGGTCTCGCCGTAGCTGTTGGTGTGGGTGAAGGCGAACTCCAGATGCTCGCCCTTGTAGTGACCGATTGGGTAGAGCGTCTCGTCGCCGATCTCGTTCTCCAGCAGGTCCAGCAGCCCGTTCTTGGAGTAGAACTTCTGTTTGTTCAGATAGAGGCTCAAGCCCGAATTGAGACAGGCGTAGTTCCACAGCCGCTGCTCTATAAACTCGAAGTTAAAGCTGTACTCCCCGAAGATCTCCGGGTCCGGGATGAACTCGACGTAGGTGCCGTTCTTCTCGCCCTTTTTGCTGCCCTGCTTCTTTTTCAGCAGTTTGCCCTTCGAGAAAACAGCCTCGAAATACTCCCCATCCCGGAAAGCCACCACCCGAAAGTGCTCCGACAGGGCGTTGACCGCCTTGGTGCCCACCCCGTTGAGCCCCACGGAGAACTGAAAGACCTCGTCGTTGTATTTGGCGCCGGTGTTGATCACCGAGACGCACTCGATAACCTTGCCCAGGGGGATCCCCCGTCCGTAATCCCGAACCTTGACCGTACGGTCCTGGATCTGCACCAGAATACGGTCGCCGTGTCCCATGATGTACTCGTCGATGCTGTTGTCGACCACCTCTTTGAGCAGGATGTAGATGCCGTCGTCCAGGTTGGACCCGTCCCCCAACCGACCGATATACATCCCCGTCCGCAGACGGATATGCTCGAGGCTGCTCAGAGTTTTGATGGTACTTTCGTCGTACTGCTTAGTTTTTGTCTTTGTCTCTGTCTTTGTTTCAGTTGTTTTGGCCATGTGTATCCAAAAGCGGAGTCTATCACAGATCGCTCTCCGTGTCATGACCGGCCTCCGCATTGACGAGCGCCAGCTCATTGTTTAGCATGGAGCATCAAGAAAAAGCGAGGCCGCCCGTGTTTCAAATCCATTACATCAAACTCTTCCTCGCCCCGGTTCTGTGGGGCGGCGCCCTGGTCGCCGGCCGGGTAGTGGCGGTGAACCTCCCCCCCTTCACCACCACCTTCATCCGCTTCAGCGCGGTCAGCCTTTTTCTGGTTCCGGTACTCTACTTTCGGCGGGGCAGTTTTCCGAGGCCTTCCAAAAAGGCGGCAATCCTCCTGGTGGCTCTGAGCTTCACCGGGGTTCTGCTGTTTAACTTTTTTCTCTTCTCCGGCCTGCGCACGGTCACCGCGGTCAGGAGCTCGGTGATTATCGCCTTCACCCCGGCGGTGGTAGCCCTGGTCTCGGGACTTTTCTTCCGGGAAAAAATCCGCCCCCTGATGGGCCTCGGCATCTTGGCCGCCTTCATCGGCGCGGTGATCACCATCACCGAGGGAGAGCTGCAGCTGATCTTCAGTCGAGCCCTGTCGGTGGGCGACCTCTTTCTGTTGGGCTGCGTCTTCACCTGGACGATCTACTCAATCACCGCAAAATACGCCATGGCCGAACTGGCCCCGCTGACCGTCCTGACCTACGGCTCGGTCATCGGGGCGGTACTGCTGATCCCCTTCGCTCTCACTGAAGGTGCGCTGGTAGATTTGGGCTCTCAGCCGCCGGAGACCTGGATCAGCCTCCTGTATCTGAGTATCGGCGCGGCGGGGATCGCCTACCTCTTCTACTACGAGGGGATCCAGGCGGTAGGAGCGTCGAGGTCTGCTATCTTCCTCAACCTCGAACCGGTGGCGGCGATCAGCCTGGGTATGCTGATCCTCGACGAGGAGCTGAGCCTGGCGGTAGCCCTGGGGGCGGTTCTGGTCATCGGCGGGTTGTTCTTGACCAACTATCAGAAAAGGAGCAGCCCCACCGCCGAGTCCAAGCTTCGTACCACTGAACAGTAGATTTGACACCTAAGAATTTTCCCTGTACCATGGACGTTTGCAATACAATGTGGAGGTATTTGATTGGGGGAAAAAATTATCGTCTTCGCCACCAGCTTTCTCGATGAGCTGACCACCCACCCGGCCGACGAAGGCCGGGCGGCGGACATGCTGAAGGAAGCCGCGCAGCGGCACGGGCTCGAGCTGGAGTTCCGCTGCCACCGCAACCCGTCAGAGCCGCTGCGCGAGGAAGAGCTGGAGGACGCGGTGGCGGTCATCGCCGACCTGGAACGCTACGACGCCGAGCTCCTTCGGCGGGTGGGACCCGCCGCCGGGGGCAGCCTCCGGATCATCTCCCGCTACGGTACCGGCTACACCTCCGTGGACACTCGAGCCGCCGCGGCGTCGGGAATCACGGTCTGCAACACCCCCGGGGCCAACGCCCACCCAACCGCCGAGTGGGCGGTTGCGACGCTGTTGGACATCGCCGGACGCCGGATCCCTCACCACGAACGGGCCAAGGCGGGCCTGCGCAAGAGCGGCCCTTCCCGCTTGGACGTGACCGGAAAGACCCTCGGTATCGTCGGAACCGGACATATAGGAAAAAAGATCCCCGCGTTGATGGCGGGCTTCGAGATGAAGATCCTGGCCCACAGCCGTACCGTCAGAGACGATTGGGCCCGGCGACACCACGCCCAGTACGTGGACCTGGCCCGCCTCTGCAGGGAGGCGGATTTCATCACCCTCCATGCATCCTGCGGAGAAGAGTTGATCGGCGAGGCCGAACTGGCCCTGATGAAACCCACCACCGTCCTGGTGAACTGCGCCCGGGGTCTGCTGGTGGACAACCGTGCCGCCTACCGAGCGGTCAAGGAGGGCCGGCTCTGGGGCTACGGTATCGACGAGGTCTGGGACTACCCGGACCTTCCCCTGGAAGGGTTGAATATCGCCGCCTCCCCTCACGTGGGCTCCGACTCGGACCAGGGGAAAATCGGCATGCAGCTGATGTCCGCCCAGGCGGTGGTAGACTTCCTGGACGGCCGCCGGCCGGAACACGTGGTTAACTAAAAGCGGAGCTTCGCCCCACAGCCTTTATTTTTTCTGCTCAAAGAAGTATCTTTGTATTACATTTGAAGTAAATAACGGCAAGGAGCGGTTACGGTATGGCACATACAGTTGACGAAATCAAAAAAAGCGTGAAGGAAGATTTTCTCCCCGTACTCAGGAAAAAATTCGACGACCTGGAGTCCCTGGTGCTCTACGGTAGCGCCGTGAAAGGCTCCTTTGTGGAAGGTGTGTCGGATGTGAACCTGCTGGTACTGACCAAAGAAACCCATCCGGACCGGATCATCGAGCTGGGCAAAGAGTCGGCAAAGCTCATCCGCCGTCTTCGCCTCTCGCTCCACTTTTTGACCGTCGACGAGTTTCTCAACTCCGCCGACGTTTTCCCCATGGAGTATTTCGACATTCAGCAGGACCATGAGATCCTGTGGGGCCAAGATCCGGCGGAAAAGCTCCAGCTCAGCAAAAAAGAGCTGCGACACCAGCTGGAGGAGCGGCTACGGGGCAGTGTCAACGGGCTTCGCCAGTCCCTGCTGAGCTCCCAGGGGCGGGAGAAGGCCATCACCCAGACCCTGATCGATTTGTCGGGCGCCCAGGCGGCTCAGATGCGGGCGGCCCTCCGGCTCATCGATCACTCCGAAATCCCCAAGGAGAACCGCCGGCTGTTCGAAGAAGTAGGCCGGGCTTTCGACCTGGACGGCAGCGCCATGATCGAGCTGTTGCAGCTGCGAGAGACAGGCAAGACCGACAGCGCGGCGGACATCGCCGCGGCGACCCTGCGCTTCCTCACCGCCCTGACCCGAAAGATAGACTCGCTGAGCAAGGAGAGTTAGGACTTATGCTATTTTTGAGAAAAAAAACAGGTCAGCGCTCCGAGGCTCTCCTCATTGTGCTACTCGCAGCGCTCACCCTGCCCCAAGCCCTCACGGCCCAGGAGCTGCCCGAGGCCCGAGGCTTCGTCAACGATTTTGCCGAGGTGATCGACGGGGAGACCGAGGCGAAGATACAGGCCATCGCCGAACGGGTTCGGGAGAAGACCGGGGCGGAGATCGCCGTGATCACCGTACAGAGCCTGGAGCCCTACGGGAGTATCGAAGAGTACTCCAT
>DSBN01000334.1 GCA_011046055.1 Sediminispirochaeta sp.
GATACGATGTACACGAAAAGGGTCGGCAGGGCGGCAATGATAGCCCCAGCCATATCGACGTTGTACTCCTTGACTCCGGTACTGGTGTTCACCAGGTTGTTCAAAGCCACGGTGATCGGCTGGCTCTGACTGCCGGCGAAGGATACGCCGAAAAGGAAGTCGTTCCAGATCTGCGTGGTCTGCCAGATGACCGCCACCACGATGATCGGACCGGAGATGGGCAGGATCAGCCTTCCGAATATTTTGAAAAAACCCGCCCCGTCGATTTTGCCGCTCTCCACAATAGCGTTGGGGATACTCACGTAGTAGTTGCGAAAAAAAAGCGTAGTGAAAGGAATCCCGTAGATCACGTGTACCAAGATCAGCCCCTGAACGCTTTCGGCCAGCCCCATCCGTCCGAGGGTCTGAGACATCGGCAGCAGTATCACCTGGAAGGGGATGAAACAGCCGAACAGCAGGGCCAAGAAAAAGGACTCACTGCCGGGAAAACGCCACTTGGAGAGGACGTAGCCGTTGACCGCCCCAATGAAGGTGGATATCACCACCGCGGGGACTACCATGCGCACGGAGTTCCAGAAATACCCGCGGAGGCGCAGCCAGGCTTTGCCCCAGGGCTCAAAGGACAGCTCCACCGGCAGAGAAATCAAAGTACCGCTTCTGATATCGGCCAGAGTTTTGAGGGAGGTGTTTATCATGATACCGAAGGGCACCAGAAAAACCAGGGCGGCGATGATCAGAACGGCGTAGACGAGGAATCGACTCAAGAGCTCAACGTTCCCGCCTCCCGGTCTCAATTTTTTTCCATAAAGAGAACCTGAATCGATAGCGTCAATTTTGGGCATTTCGGGTACCTCGCAACTCGGAAATCAAATAGGGAACTATAATAATCATTACCATGACCAGCATCACCACCGAGCTGGCCGCCCCCAGGGCCAAGCGGTCGTATTTGAACGAAAAATCGTACATAAATGTCGCCGGCATATCGGTGGAGATTCCCGGTCCCCCTTGGGTCAGCACCACCACCAGGTCGAAAGCCTTGATAGCCAGATGGGTCAATATCACCACCGAACTCATGAACACCGGTCTGAGCATCGGGATGAGAATACTCCAGTAGATCCGCGGCAGAGAGGCACCGTCCACTTGCGCCGCTTCGGGAATCGAAGAGTCGATACTGCGCAGGCCGGCGAGAAAAAGGCTCATGATATAACCGGTGGACTGCCAGGCCGCGGCGATGACGATGGTATAAATGGCCATTTTTGGGTCCACCAACCAGCGAAAGGTGAAATCGCTAAACCCGAGCTGCTGTACCAGTCTCTCGATCCCCAGGGAAGGGTTGAGAATCCACTTCCAGATCGTTCCAGTCACAATAAAAGAGAGCGCCATTGGGTAGAGGTAGAGAGTTTGGAGAAGTCGTTCACCGCGAATACGCTGATCCAGCAGAATAGCCAGAAAGAGCCCCAAAATAATACTCGCCCCGATAAACAGCCCGCCGAAGACGAGCAAATTCCGCATGGCGATCAACCAGCGGGGCTGCTGGGTAAACAGGGTGATATACTGCGTCAGTCCGACGAAGTTGAAATGTGGAAGCATCCTCGAATTGGTAAAAGAAATAAGGACTGTCCATAAGATAAATCCGTAGAAAAAAACTATCATCACCACAAAGGAGGGTACCAATACCAGCATCGGAATATAGCCCTCCTTTCTTCTCCGCCTTCCCCATAGGCCCAATTTTTCTTTTCCCACCAAGAAGATACCTCCATTATCAAAGTCCTCGACGAACGAACCGGTCGGCACCGCTTACACGGTACCGACCGTCGTACAGTGAAAAGTCAAACGTAATTTTCTACCGAGCAGCGCCACGCACCGCGTCGGCCAGCATCTTCGCTCCCTCTCTAGGGCTGATGTTGGGCGAATTGACGAAGGTGGTGATGGTGTCCAGGATAGCTCCCCGAACGGCCCTGTCCACCGCCATTTCGTGGGCCATACTGGGGACCAGGTCCCCGCTGTCGGCGCTGGCGGCGAAGTCTCTCATCGACTTTTTGGCCGGAATGTCGAAGGGCTCATCGTCCATATCCATACGGACCGGGATGGATCCCTTGTAGGTGTTGAACACCTCTTGGAACTCCGGTTCGATGATCAATCGAGCCATCGCCCTCTGTGCCGCCTTGTCCGCCGGGTCGTCGACCTCGAACATTATAAAGCTGTCCACGTTGAACAGAAACTGATGTGCGGTCTGCGGGGCGCTAGCCGCGATGTAGTCTTCATCCGCCTTTTGGTCGGCGGCGACAAACTCGCCCTTGGCCCAGTCACCCATGAACTGCATCGCCGCATCTCCTTCGATGACCATTGAGGTGGCCATGTTCCAGTCTCGTCCAGGCGCTCCCGGGTCGGTGTAGCCGTGTACCATTCTGAGGGTCTCCAGAACCTCTATCATCTTTGGGCTGTCGATCGCTTCGGGGTCGGCGTCGACCATAGTTTCCACATAGAAATCGGTACCACCTACCCCGGCGAGGATGGTCTCAAAGACGGTCGCTTCCTGCCAATCCTGGCCTCCCCAAGCCACGGGGATGTAGCCGGCCGCTTCGATTTTTTCGGCCGCCTCTTCAAACTCCTCCCAGGTGGTGGGGATCTCGGCTCCCGCTGCTTCGAAGACATCCGGGTTGACCCACATCCAGTTGATTCGGTGCACGTTCACCGGTACCGCGACGTAGTGTCCTTCGTATTTCATTACATCCGCCAAGACTTCCGGGATGACGTTGTCCCAGCCCTGAGCTTCGGCCACCGGGTCGAGATTCGTCAGGAAGCCTTCCGCCGCCCAGTCCTGAATCTGGGGGCCCTTCACCTGCGCCGCCGTCGGGGGATTTCCCGCAACGGCTCGGGATCTGAGGGCGGTCATCGCCGCGTCGCCGCCGCCTCCGGCCACCGCAAAGTCAACCCAGGTGTGTCCCTCGGCCTCAAGCAGCTCCTTGAGCACTTCCACGGCTGCCGCCTCGCCGCCGGAGGTCCACCAGTGGAGCACCTCTACCTCTCCTTTCAAATCCCCACTCGGCTCTTCAGCCGCTTCCTGCCGCCCACCGGCGAACAAGAGAGCCGGACCGAGTATCAACAAGACGAGTAAAAAAACTACACTTCTTCTCATACCATCCTCCTATAAGATTGGTAGTGAAGTACTGCAATAATCGTGCCAGGATAAATTTATTATTATCTCTTTTTGCAACCACGAGATAAAGACGAAGACTCAGACCGGAATCGGCCGATTTCAACCACTCGGCTTCGGCTCCGGTCAATATCGACCAGTGTGGAGACCGTACTTTTTTATCCGGTACCGCAGGGTACTACGGCTAACCCCCAAAGCCTCGGCGGCGGCGGAGATATTTCCCCGGTGCTCCTCAAGAGCCTCCTCCAAGATCGACCGTTCGGCGCTGGCCAATCGGTCGTGCCGATTTTTTTCATTGGATACGTTCCCCGCCGGTTCGATATGATCACGAATATCATCGGGAAGGTCCGCCGCCTCGATGAATCGGTGCTGGGAGAGGACCACCGCCCGTTCGATGACATTGCGCAGCTCTCGTACGTTCCCCGGCCAGCGATATCGGCACAGAGCCTCCTGCACCTGGTCGGAGATTCCGGAGATATCCTTGCGTATTTTTCGCCGAGACTGCTCCAAGAAAAACTCGGCCAGGGGGATAATGTCCGCGGTGCGCTCTCTCAGCGGCGGTATGTCCAGAGTAATGGTGTTTATCCTGTAGTACAGGTCCTCCCTAAAACGTCCCTCCCTTACCAGTCGCTGCAGGTTTTTGTTCGTCGCGCAGATGACCCGGTTGTTGATGGTAATGGTGGTGGTGCTCCCCAGGGGTTCGAAGCGCTTTTCCTCCAAAATCCGCAGGAGCTTGGCTTGGACGCTCAGGGGGATATCCGCCACTTCGTCCAGAAATAAGGTCCCCCCTTCGGAGGCGCGTATCCTTCCTTTGAAATCGCTGTCGGCTCCGGTGAAGGCTCCCCTACGGTAGCCGAACAACTCGCTCTCCATTAAGGTTTCGGGGATCGCCGGGCAGCTGATCTCCACGAAGGGTTCTTCCTCCCCCGGCCCCAAACGGTGGATCTCTTCGGCGATGAGCCCCTTTCCGCAGCCACTCTCGCCGGTGAGCAGCACCGGGGTGGGAGCTGCCGCCACGTTCACCACCGTTTTCATGATCCGCTTCATGCTGTCGCTCTTGAATATCAGATCCCCGTTTCGCACCGCCTCCTTCAGATGGCGGTTCTCTTCGTAAAGGTCCTCCATTTTCAGCACCCTATCGATGACGTGGACGATGACATCCTTTTTGAAGGGTTTGGTGATGAAATCAGAAGCCCCCTTTTTCATCGCCTCCACCGCCGACTCGATGGTTCCGTAGGCCGTGATGAAGACAAGAGGAACCGAGTAGTTGTTATCCCGGAGGTAGTTCAGCACACCCATCCCATCGAGTCCCGGCATCTTCAGATCCGAAATGATCAGGTCAAAAAACTCTCCGTTTTTGACTCTTTCGATCGCCTCTTGCCCATTTTCAGCGGTGGCGACGCTATAGTTTTGTCCCTCCAACAGGATTTTCAGGGCCTCGCACATGTTCTTTTCGTCGTCTACAATCAGGATCTGCTTCATCCTTCCTCCTACTCGGCTCTACAGGACGATTCTAAAAGTTGTTCCCTTCCCGGTCTCGGAGAAAACATCGATACTCCCCTTGTGTTTCTCCACAATCTGATGGGCGATGGAGAGACCAAGCCCCGTTCCGGCGGCTTTCGTCGTATAGAAGGGGTTGAAAATTTTGTTGCGGGTGGCTTCGGAGAGCCCCTCCCCCTGGTCTGAAATCCGTATATGCAGATCTCCATCGACCAGTTCCGCGCCAATGCGGACGGTTCCGTGTTCCGGAGAGGCCTGCATCGCGTTGAGCAGGATATTGGACAGCGCCTGTTCCATCAGATTCTTGTCCATAAGACGCTCCGGAACTTCCTCCAGATCGACGAGCTCGATCTGGAGATTGGGGTAGTTATCCAAGGGGAGGTTTCCCAGAGAAGAGCGGACCAGATCTCCGATCGAGCAGAGCTGCATCTGGGCCTCCCTTGGTTTGGCGAAGTCGAGGAGATTGCGGATCACCAAGTTCAGCGTGTCGATTTCGTTGACGATCATATGGGTGATTCTCGAGTAGTTGGCCCGTTTGCTGGTCACTTTGAAATCGTCTCGCAGCATCTCCGCGGAGACCTTCATCACTCCCAGGGGGTTGCGGATCTGGTGGGCCACCCCCGCGGCCATCTCGCCCAGCGCTGCCAGTCGGGTGGAGATCGTGAGCTTCTGTTCCAGCTGTTTTACCTTGGTCACATCCTCGAAGATGCCGATGGTTCCTATCTTTTCACGGTCCTTCGAGAGCAGTGGGGCGGTGCTGACGCTCAAAATCGTCTCCCAGCCCCGTCGCTCGAAGATAATCTCCCGGCCCGAACTGTAGCGATCGTTTCGCAGACCTTCGGTCAGCAGTTCGGACAAGGCTGCGGGAAAAGCCCCAGAGCCGTCCTCCGGTTCGATCACCGCACCTATCGGGAGGCTCGACTCTTCTCCGAGTATCCTGACCGCCGCGGAGTTGAAGCTGGTCACCCTCTTCTCGAGGTTGACCGTCACTATACCGGTGGGCACGTTTTCGAGTATCAGGGTGTTGTAGAGCGACAGCTGCAGCAGCTCTCGCTCGCGGTTTACCAGGTTCACCCGCATCTTGTTGAACGCTTTGGCCAGATCGCCGAACTCGTCTTCCGCGCCGGTCTGAAAGTCCTCCTGAAGGTTTCCCTCGGAGATCCTATACACCGCCTCCAGGAGCTGCTTGAAGGGGCGGTTGAAGGTGACGCGGTAGAAGACCAAACCGATAATCAGAGCCAGGGTGAGGATCAAAAAAGTCGAGATCAGCGAGATAGAGTTGTACCTGGCTATCAATCGTCTATACTCAGTGGTGTCGATGAGGCAGTGGATCACCGCCTGAGGCTGTCCCCACACCTCCATGGGGATCGCCGCGACCATATACTCATCCAGTATCTTCACCTCTTCGGGTTCATCCTGCATCTCAGGCATATGTACTATTTTATCCACCGTGGAGTCGCTTATATCATCCATGCTAATTCTCCGACCGGCGAAGGAGAAGACAATCGTCGTCGAGGTGAGGGTCTGTATCTTTTCCACGAACTCCTCATCGAGACTCCTACTGAGCCCCAGAAGACCGATCACCCGACCATCTCTTTCGATGGTCGAGAAAACCGTCAGCGCGGGCTTCTCCGGACCGGCGGTGATGAAAATGGTGTCTCCTCCCGAAAATGCCGCAGCCAGCTCTTCTCTGGAAATCCAAGAGGAAGCGAAGGTCTCTCCAACACCAGTGAAATAGACTCCCGGCTCCAGATAGACCGCAATAGATCCCATCCGCAGCGAGGAGCGGTAGATCGCCAACTCCCGCTGCAGCAAGTTCTTCAAACCAAAATCGGTATAATCGATGATCTTCACCTGTCCCGAGAGCAGGTTGGCGTTGATCCGCTGTTCATCCAATACCTCTTGGAGGTATCCTTTGATCCCCCTCACCGTATGGTTCATCTGGCTTCGGTAGGCTTCATTCTGGCTCCGAGAAACGATGACCGTCAAGGTGACCAAGGTGACCGCCCCCTGAAAGAGAACGAGTATCACAAACAGCAGTGAGACCTTCGTCGATATTTTAAGTCGCGGTCTTTTCAACAAAAAACCTCCGTGATCCATAGCCTCTCAGTCTGACAAGCCTTCGATCTCCTCCCGTGCCCTCTCCAGCGCTGCCGATGGAGAGACCTCACCCCGCAAAGCCTCGTAAATCCAGTGCTGCAGGTGCAGACTGACTTTTCGATACTGGGGGTGAATCGGACGGTTTCGAACCCCGGCAATCTGCTCCATTTTCAAGCTTATGTCCGGGTCTTTTTGAAAAGTACGCTCCTCACCCCAGACTTCCCGCCACACCGACATCTCCTCCAGGTGCTTACGCTGAAAATCCGGTGAGGATAAATAGCGGATAAACCTCCACGCGGCGTCCTTGTTCGCGCTGTTTCGCGTCACCGACAAGCCCTGGAATCCACTGACCGTGCTGCTTCTTCCGCCCTCCTCCAGCACGGTTCGGGCCGGCGGAATCAACGAAGCCCGTCCGGCTCCGTAAATCGGGCGGTGCTTCTCGCGCATCAGACCGGTGACAAAAGTCCAATTCATGGTAAAAAGGGCATCACCCCAGGTGAAAGCCTCAGCGGCGAAGACCTCTTCCTGCTGCAGGGAGAAGGGGTTCAGCAGTCCCCGATTCAGCATATCGACCAAGAAACTCAGCGCCCGCCTGCTGGCGGCATTGTCCACGTCTATTTCTCCATCCTCATTGGAGAGTCCCCCCCCAAATGAACCGGTGAGCCAGACGAAGACGCAGATGAGAGCCTCCTGCTTCCGCAAGGGCAGAAAGATCGGGTACTCTATCACCCCCTGCTCTTTGGCTTTGGAGGCTATCTCCACCAGCTCCTCCAGCGTGTCCGGAGGCTCGGAGTATCCGGCCTGCTGCAGGAGTTCCATATTGCTGTACATCAGCTGAAAATTCGCTAAAAAGGGTACGGCCCACAGGGTATCGTCGTACATGAAGGCCGATGAGATCTCCGGTACTATTCCACGCTCCACCTCTTGCACCAGCTCCGGCGGAACCGGGTCGATGATCCTTCTCTCGGCAAACTCGGCGGTCCAGATGATATCCTCGAGGATGATATCATAGTCGGCCCTCTCCTTAGCCGCCGATTCGACGATGAGCTTGTACTGATCCTCGTACTCGACGAAGGAGAGGTGGACGGCTATTCCCGTCTCCTGTTCAAAGGAGCGGGCTCGCTGCACGATATGCGATGGTTGGTAGCCGGCCTGCGCCATGTAGAGCATGCGCAGCTCCCGCCCATACGCGAACGAACTCATGACCAGCCACAGCAGAGTAATTAGACATCGTACTTTTTTCCCTATACCATCCATATCCACTCATTACCAGCTTTGTGGTCCAATTTTTTCAACAGCCAGGGGGGAACACGAAAATGATATTCGAGATAAGCACCGCAGTCAAGAAATTCTCGTCTTGCCGAGCATCTGCTTCAGCTCGAACCGGTTTTGAATCAGATCCAACGATTACGGTCCTATGTTTAAACTACGACAACCAGTTCAGGAGGCTGCCGATGGAGAGAGACAGGGTCGAGGAGGACTTCCTCAACCGAACTGCCGCGGAGCGTTTTGGGATAGACTACCTTTTCCCCTATCAACGCCTGGTGATCAGCAACATACTCGAAGGAGCCGGCTTCTTCTCCCCGGAGAGTGGGAGCAGCGAAACTTTCGATCCCGAAGATCCTCCCGATACGGTACAGCGTCAGATCGCCATCCTTCCTACCGGAGCGGGCAAGAGTCTCTGCTTCATGCTGCCCGGCGTTCTGCTGCCAGGGGTGACCTTGATCCTCTTCCCCCTGCTGTCCCTGCTTTCAGACCAGAAGAGGCGTCTGGATGAACAGGGGATCCCCGCCGAACTGCTGGCCGGAGGTCAATCGTCGGCGGAACGTGAGGCCGCGTGGGGCCGGCTCGAATTGGGAAAGAGCCGCTTTCTCCTTTCCAACCCCGAGACCCTGATCCAACAGACCGCCCTTCGACGTCTGGAGAAGCTCAACATAGATCATCTGGTCATCGACGAAGCCCATACCCTGCCTATGTGGGGTCGGCAGTTCCGTCCCGCCCTGCTCGAGATTCCTTCTCTCATCGCCGCCGGTCGGCCTCGGATGACCAGCGCCTTCACCGCCACGGCTTCCGATGTGGTGCTGGATCAGATCCAGGAGATTCTCTTCTCCGATCAAGCGGCCCACGTGATTCGAGCCATGCCCGATCGCCCCAACATCTCCTATCACGTGATCCCCTGCCTCTCCAAATCCCGGGAGCTGC
>DSBN01000100.1 GCA_011046055.1 Sediminispirochaeta sp.
AGTTACAAGCTATCATACAAAAAAGCCCGCCAACCCCTTGATTTTTGTTATCAGATTAAAAAACACAATCTCACAGGCGTATGAAGATATAGTCTTGTAGAAAAGCTCAATCTATCTATTTTATCCCTAATCAATCACCAGCATTCAGTCTATCCTACTTGTAAAAAATCTCTATTTGTACTACAGTCGTGCCGTTCAGACCACTACAAGCGGGGATATATGATAGTTAGACTCCTGGAAATATTCGGCAGCCTGGGACTTTTTCTCTATGGAATGCGGACCATGAGCGACGGGATCCAGAAAGCCGCCGGGGAGAGGCTGCAGACCATTCTCGGTTACATGACGGGCAACCGCTTTGCCGGGGTCTTGACCGGTTTTGGGACCACCGCCCTCATTCAGTCCTCTTCGGCGACCACCGTGATGGTGGTCAGCTTCGTCAACGCCGGCCTCTTGAGCCTTTCCCAGGCAATCGGGGTGATCATGGGCGCCAACATCGGCACTACCGTCACCGGCTGGATCGTAGCCCTATTCGGTTTCAAGTTCGACATCACCGCCGTCGCGCTCCCGGCTATCGGTATCGGCCTTCCGCTGATATTTTGGAAGCGACTGAGAAAGACCGAATGGGGTGAAGCGCTGATCGGCTTCGGACTCCTTTTCTTGGGGCTCTCCTTTCTGAAATCTCTGGTTCCGGACATCGATGCTCATCCCGAGTCCTTGGAGTTCGTCAAGACCCTCACCGGATACGGACTCTTTTCCAGACTGCTTTTTATACTGATCGGCACTACCTTGACGGTCATCCTTCAGTCCTCCAGCGCTTCGATGGCGATCACCCTGACCATGGCTTTCTCCGGATGGATCGATTTTCCCAACGCCGTAGCCATGGTGCTGGGAGAAAATATCGGTACCACCGTCACCGCGGTTCTCGCCTCCGTAGGCGCGGATATCCATGCCCGGAGAGCGGCGGCGGCGCACA
Source organism: Sediminispirochaeta sp. (assembly GCA_011046055.1). Lineage (GTDB taxonomy): Bacteria > Spirochaetota > Spirochaetia > DSM-16054 > Sediminispirochaetaceae > DSBN01. The sequence goes on from DSBN01000100.1 coordinate 974, forward strand.
TGCTGTTCAACATTTTGGGGATCGTTTGGGTACAGTTTCTCTTCTTTCCAATCATCGCCCTGGTGGATTCAATAGTCCCCGGTTCGTATACCACTTCCGCCGGTATAACCGCCCATTTGGCGATGTTTCACACTACCTTCAACGTGCTCAACACTACCGTATTCCTCCCCTTTGTGAACTGGATAGAGGCGCTGGTTAAATTTATAGTGCCGGTCCGAGAAGAGGGGGAGGAGACACGTCGGTACCAGCTCAGCTTCTTCTCCGGTTCGATTCAAGAGACCCCAGAGTTGAATCTACTACGAGCCAAGACCGAGATCATAAAAATGACGCAAATAGTCCAAGATATGTATCACTCCTTCCTCTACGTGTTCCATCATCCGGAGAAAAAGCTGAAAGAAGAGGTCGCCGAGCTGCAGGAACAGGAGGAGCTCACGGACCAAATGCAGGAGGAGCTGTCCAAGTTTCTCGCTCAGTGTGCGATGGAGAACCTCAAAGAAAAGAGCGCCGAGAACGTCAGCTATATGATGCGAATAGTCCACGAACTGGAAAGCGTGGGCGACAGCTGCTTCAACCTGCTGCTTTTGTCAAAACGACGGTACGACAAGGACCTGCACATTTCCGACGAGGCTCTGCAGGACCTGGAGCCCTACCTGGCCACCGTTGACCAGTACCTGAGTTTTGTCACCACCCACACCAACCGACATCTCAGCAGCGACGAAATGGCCCAGGCGGTGGCTCTCGAGGAGAAAGTGGACCAGTACCGAAACACCCTCCAGAAAGCTGCCCGGAGGAGAATCAAGCTCGGTTCGGATGTGAAAGCCGAACTTTTGTACATCGACATTGTACGTCATATCGAAAAGATCGGGGACCATCTACTGAATATCGCCCAGGCTCTGCGGCAGATTCGATAGCACCACGTGGGGGTAGGACAGTTCTACCCCTATGGCATTGAGCGCGTCTCTGATCTCCTTGATTACGCTGTTTTTGACCTGAATAAAGTTGCTTTTCTCAAACCATACCCCCAGAAGTACCTCCAGACCAGAGGGTCCGAAATTACTCAGCAAAAACAGGGGTTCCGGCTCGTCCAAGCAGAGAGGGTTTTTTCGAGCGACCCCCAACAGGCCCTCCTTTACTTTTTCGTAGTCCGATTGAAAAGGTACGTTGATTTTGAAGTCCATTCGGCGGATGGGAAAACGGGTGATGTTGGTTATCTCTTTGCTTATGATCTCATCGTTCGGTATGCGGATCAGGGTGTTGTCGAAGGTCCTCAACTTGACCGACAGCAGGTCCAGCGAGTGCACCAGACCGCTGGTGGTGCCGATTTTCACCACGTCTCCCACCTCGAAGGTCTTGTCGGAGACCAGAAAAAAGCCGCTGATAATATTTCCCAGGCTCTTCTGCGAAGCGATACCCACGGCGATACCCACCACTCCCGCCGCCCCCAGAAGAGCCGAGAGCCGCAGGCCGAGCTCACTGAGCACGGCCAGTGCGATCAGAGACCAACCTACGTAATTGATACCCTTGTGAAAAACCGAACGTACCTGCTCCGAGGCGTTTCGGATAAACGCTCGACGGACCACAATATCAATAATTCGGACGATAAACAGTCCGACCAACACGATCAAGAGGATGTGAATTATTCTAGCCAGGAAGTCGGCATTCAAGTACTTGCTAAGTAGGGTCTCACTGATGAACTCCATTTCCAATCTCCTACATCTCGGTCAGGTGCTTAATATACGAAAAACTCCGTTTCAATATGTTTTTCGACGGAACTTCCCGGGCCGAAGCAATCTTTACCGGATTTTTTAGCCATCTGGGTCCCCTCGTCGAGTATTTAACCTGACTTATCTGGTCTATCCCGGAAAAGTTCACATTGACTTCGTTGGTATGCAGTCCATCCCCATCGAGATAGAGGTTCAGGTACTCCACATGAACCGCGATACGGTAGAAGTCCAACAACGAACTGGAAATATTGTTGATGTTGAGCACGCACTCAGCGTAGTAGGGCGCCGGCGGTGAGGACCTCTCAAACTCTTGGCTCAATACGGTCTCCAGAGTATAACACAACTCTCCGGTCTGCATGTCTCCAAACCAAGTTGAAGAGAGCCGAAGCGAGGGGTGCTCTTCCAGCATCACCCGGCGATTTACGGAATGGGAGAAGAGCTGAATCCAAACCGGGACGTAGAAGTGAACCTGCGCCTCCCGTCCGGGGAGTATCCTTCTCCTGACGTTCGGGCGGACCACAAGGGGCCGATCAGGTAGTGCCGGCACTATCTCGATCTCCGCTTCCTGACCAATCATATACCGGTGCCATTCGATCTCTTCGTAAATATCTTCTTCAGAAAAGCTGGAGCACTTTTGATGAATACGTAGCCGTTCTTGGGCTCGGGGATAGCGATAGCTGCCTATAATCCACTCGGCTCCTTTTTTGTCGAAAAACAGCCCCAGTTCCCCCACCACCCAGCGTCTCCAGCTCTCTTCGGCCAGCGCTTTCTTGCTCCAGATATTAGTTTCCACTACTTTCGGTCCTCTCGTTCACTCGAACATTATCGATCAGCGGCAATTGTATCACAAACCTGGCCCCGCTCAAAATCTCCCCGTCTCGGCATTCGATACTCCCGCCGTGCCGCTGGAGTATCTCCTTGCTGATAGCCAAGCCCAGTCCCGAGCCTCCGGAGCTCCGACCTCGAGCCTTGTCCACACGGTAAAACCGTTCGAAGACCTTGTGCCTCTCCTCTTCCGGAACTCCAGGCCCGCTGTCCTCTACGACGAGCTCGAACCGACTATCAGCCTCCGTCCGCAACTCGATGAACATATCTCCATCTTCATCACTGTAGCGTATGGCGTTCTGAAGAACATTCGAAATAGCCTGGATCAGCTTGTGCCGATCCCCATAAACAATGAAGCTCCCCGCGGGTAGACGTTGTTTGATCCTGATGTTTTTTTTCGCCGCGTGTATCCCGCTCACGGTCACCGTCTCCTCCACCAGTTCGCGAAAGTCTACCCTTTCCATACTATAGCTGTATGACTCAGACTCGGCGTCGGCCAACTCCTGCAGCTCTTCCACCAATTTTTTTAGTATCATCGTCTCGTTTTTGAGACTGGTCAGTCGTTTTTCATCCATCGGGTAGATACCCTCGAGCATCATCTCAATGTTTCCCTGCAGGAGACTCACCGGAGTACGCAGCTCGTGGGCCGAATCGGCGATGATCTTTTTTTTCCAAGCTGAAGCAGCCTGAATTTCGGCGGTCATCATGGTGAAGCTTCGGTACAAATCGCCTATCTCGTCGCTCCGCTGGAGGTCAAAGCTCAATTCGTACTGACCTTTGGCCACCGACATCGCCGCCCGGGAAAGATATCTCAAAGATCCGGTGACACCGCGCATCAGAAATACCCCCATCAGCAGCGAAGAGAACGCCACTATCAGGGTCGAGAGGACAATGGAGTGGTAAATCTGACTCAGCAAACTGTTCTGCCGAGGTCCAAGAATCGGTTCGAGCATCGATTGGACGAATACATACCCTACGGCGGTCTGAGCGGAATATATCGGAGCCCCCTCCCGTAGCAGATTACCGTCGATGCTCGTGGGCACCGCAGTGCTCAGGTTGTGATACAGTACCGAACCATCTCTTCCGGTTAAGAGTACTCGAAAGCGACTATCCTCTCCTCTGGGAGGGTCGTTCATAGGCCGGCGAGTCCCCTGTATCGGGCCCATTCCCCGCATCATCCCCTGGAAGTGTCGGTAGGGAGTCTCCCTCCCCGCCCCTTCCAGAACCTGTTCGATTCCATCCCAGCTGCCGCGACTCTGATAAAAAGAAGAGAGGTTCTCCGCCAGAATGACCGCCATCTGGATATCGGTCTCCCGAACAAAATCAAGAAACAGATCCCGTGTGCTTCGGCTGATAAAAAACGCCGAGAAAAGCCCGTTGAGCAGGACCACCGACATGAGAATCAAAGTGACTTTGAAGCTCAGCCGCCTCGTTACGTTGGAGTGCAGCGGCATCTTCACTCCTCCGGCTCGGCCATCTTGTAGCCGACTCCCCATACCGTATGAATATAGCTGGGCTCCGATGGATTTGGCTCCAAGGCCTTGCGGATATTTTTTATATGTACGTCGATTGTTCGCTCGTAGCCCTCGTACGGATGATCCTGAAGAGTCTCCAAGAGCTGCATCCTGGTAAAGACCCGACCCGGGTGTTCCATCATTCTAGCCAGGATGTCGAATTGGGCCCCCGTCAGTTCGAGCTTGCCCCCCTCCCGGCTGACTTCGCGTCGCTCATAGTCGAGAACCAGATCTCCCAGGATTATTTTCTGCTTGCCCGACGTATCCTCCGCTTTCGTTACCGCGACGCCGCCCCGTCGAAGTATAGCCCGCAAGCGAGCTGCCAGCTCCTTCATGCTGAAGGGTTTACTCAGATAATCGTCGGCTCCGAGCTCAAACCCCATCAGCTTGTCCTGCTCGGAGGCTCTCGCGGTGAGCATCAGAACAGGCAGCTGGGACAAGCTGCGCAACCTACGAAGCACATCTATTCCGTCGATCCCCGGCATCATCACATCCAGAACCATGATATCCGGTTTCGCCGTTTGGACCATCTCCAGCGCTTGTTTTCCGTTTTTCGCACTAAGGACCTCAAAACCTACAGCTTCAAGATAATCCACGAGCATCTCTACAATTTTTGGCTCATCATCCACCACGAGAACTCGGTACTTTTTCTCTTCCAATCAAACCCCGCTTTTCAACATCCTCGAAAACCAGACTCAGGCAAAGACGTTAATATTACGACCCCGAAACTCATCGTATTCGTCGACATACTCCCTTTCGGGCTCCGCTTCTCGGTCATATTCGCGGTCTTCGGCCTTGCGCTGCTCTTCAACTCTGCGCTGATCCTCGCTTCTTCGGACCTCTTCGTTGGAAGCCCTTCCCCGCTCTTGCTCCACTTCGAGGTCGTATTCTCGATAACGAGCGGCGGCTCGATCTATCGCTTCGATGCGTTCATAGTCACCCATCGAAACACCTCCTTTACTTCAAATATACAAAATGTAACTAGAAAAAAACAAGCTTTACATATCTTGATTCTACAATTATCCTAATATCAGGATTTACTATGAAAAGATCACTTTTGCTGAGTCTCAGTCTGATTCTCTTCCTGTTGGGAGAGATTATTATTGGCGGGGGAGCCGTGGCCTATGGATTTCTCCAGGGCCAAGACAGCTTCCATAGCAGCGGAGCCCTGAATTTTTTCCTGATCAATACGGTACTTCTATTTTTGTTCTTGATTCTCTTGGCTTGGGTGCTCCATACCAGGGTACTTCGACCTATCCGAGTGATGACTCGTCGCATCGAAGAGCTCGGATCGGGACGTGGCGACTTGTCGAGGAAGCTCCAGATTGATCGAAAGGACGAACTAGGACAGCTGGGACGGGCCTTCAACGGCTTTCTGAATCGTTTCAACGTCCTGTTGCTGAGAGTCAGAACGATCGAGGATTTGGGCCGGGGTATCGGAAGGGGGATCGAAGAGAAGGCTTCCACCGTAGTCTCGGCCGTAGAGGAGATCCATCGGACCATCAGCTCGTTGCAGGATCAGTTCGATCAACTAAACCGGAGAATCGAAGACTCGAACCAAGAAATTCACGATATAAACAGCCACATCTACAACGTGGTGCAGCTCATCTCCAATCAGTCCTCGGCGGTTCTGCAGTCCGCCGGAGCCGTTGAGGAGTCCAACGCCACCATCGGATCTATCAACAAACGGATGCAGGAAAGCTCTGAATCGGTGCTGCAGCTCAGCGCTCTTGGGGAGACCGGGCGGGAGGATATGGAGGAGACCCTTGAAGAGAGCAGAAAAATCTCGAACTCCATCGACGCAATTAATGAAATGGCCGAGATTATTCATGGAATATCCGACAGTACCAACCTCCTCTCAATGAACGCAGCCATAGAGGCGGCCCACGCCGGAGAGGCGGGAAGGGGTTTCGCCGTTGTGGCCGAAGAGATCAAAAGACTCGCCGAAAACAGCGGTGAGAACTCCCACGAGATCAGCACCCGGCTCAGTGAAATAAATGAACATATCCGCCTTTTGGCTCAGATCTCGGAAAAAACCGGCTCATCCTTGGAGACCATTCTCAGCAGCATTGGATCGGTTGCGGAGAATATGCAGGAAATATCCGGAGGTATGAGCCAAATCGCCGGCGGTAGCAGCGAAATCAGCAGCTCCCTGACCCAGCTACGGGAGATCACCGACGACGTGAAGTCTTCCGCTGAACAGATGGAAGAGAAGATGAACAGCATCGACGAGTTCATGCAGAACGTCGGCTCTTTGGCCCAGCAAAACCTCTCCAGCGTTCGGGAAGTTACCGCGGCGATCGAACACATCTCCGCCGACGTCACGAGTCTGGAGAAAATACAACGGGAGAACAACGAAAACCTGGACGATCTTCATCGGGAAATTCACCACTACGACACGGCGCCCCTCATCGTCTCGGAAAATATCGTTCCCTACAACTATCTCGAAGACAACAAACCCGCCGGAATATCTACGGAGATCCTGCAGCAAATTCTATCCCGTTTGGACCTGGACTGGCAAATCGAGTTCATGCCCTGGTCCATGGCGTACAGCATGGCCACCAAACAGGCCAATATCCTGCTCTACTCCATGCTCAGAACCCCCGAGAGGGAGAAGCAGTTCCACTGGGTGGGTCCCCTGTTCACCGATACCATGGCGGTATACAAACGTCGGGATAAACAGGAGCTGCGGGCTTCTAACATCGAGGAACTACGCGCCCACACAATCGGGGCTATCCGGGAGAACTACGACTCCCAGTACTTCGGAAAGCAGGGTTTTGTGGAGGGCAAAAACATGATCCTCGTCGATAGCCAAGAGGAGAACATCTCAAATCTGGCCTCCGGCAAAGTCGAGGCGATCTCTCTCACCGCCTCCCAGTTCCACAGCCAGATGAAGGCCATGGGACTCGCGGCCGAGGACTACACCGCCCTTTTCGAGCTCAGCGATGTATCCAACGACATCTACCTGGTGTTCAGTCTCCAGACTCCCACCGAGCTGGTTAAAAAGTTCCGCGAAGCCTTGAAAGTGGTTAAACAGGGCCGAGGCTACTCGAAGCTGCTGAAGAAGTACCTGGGATAGTTACTCCTCAAACGACGGCTGTCAACTACGGGACAGGCGGTCTTGCTCCAATATATCGTCGGCGTCCCAGGGGTAACAGATCCAGGCGTCCTCCAACTCCAGTCCATAGAAGTAGTGTTCCACCTCCCGCGGTATTTCTCCCCTCTTCTCCTTCCGTTTATTGTGTAGTACCGCCACCGCGATTTCCGCCGGCTGGTGTTTCAACAGCTCCCGGAGACAGTACTCGAGGGTGACCCGTGAGTCGTCGACCTCGTCGACCAGCAGTATTCGCTTGCCCTGCAGCTTTTTCTCCACCTCGTCGATCCACTGTATCTTCTGCGGCGAGTCTTTGGGGTTGTTTTCACTGTCATAGTAGGATATTCCGACGGTGAATATCGGCTTGTCCAGAAAGGTCTTCAGTATTCGGGCGGGGATGAAGCCTCCGGTACCGATGGCGACCATGAGCTGCGGGTCGTAGCCGGAGCTCTTGATCTGACCGGCCATATCTTTGATGGTCTGGTGAATGTCGTTGTATGAAAAGTATATTTTTTTTGGCTCTTCGCTCATATTTGTTCTCCCCTCGTCAAAAGCTCTCGATTCAATTCTCCCCGTTCGAGCAGAACTACGGTACTCCCGTCGGCCAACTGGGCTTCGATGCTCGGGTTGTACATCAAGTTATCCAGGTGTATCAGCGCTGGGGCATCCTCGTCGTAATTTGCCCCAATGGCGATATGCGCCGTATGGTAGGCTTTCTCGTCCTCCAGCATACGCCCGGTCACCTTCGCGGCGGGATTCAGTCCAATTCCAAGCTCACCGAGGTTGCTCGCGTTGTCTACATAGGTC
>DSBN01000162.1 GCA_011046055.1 Sediminispirochaeta sp.
GAAGCCCCGTTGCAGGTCGCCCAGGTGCGAGGTGCCCAGCTCGGCGATGAGCAAGACTCGGCGGCCCCGCCGAGAATGCCAGCCCCCGAGGGAGAAGCCGTTCTGCTCGACGGAATTAATGCGAGTGGTACTCATCGATCATCTTGAATTTGAGGTTTTTCAACGACGAGGAGAGGGAGACCTTGTAGATGTGGGGATTGATTATCCTCTTGTAGGTCTGGTCGAAGCTCTCCAGTTCTTCGAGCGCGGTGGAACGCAGTTGCTGCAGCGGCGGCAGCTCGGCGGTAATCTTACCGGCCTCCATTTTCTTTGAGAGCAGGGGGCGGGCTTCGGAGTAGTTGTACACGGTGAAGAAGGTGTTCGGTGACATGGGATGGTAGAAGGTGTGGGGGCGTTGATCGTCGAACAGCTCCTCCTCCAAAGCGATCAGGTCGGCGATGCACATCCCTTCGTCGTCGTAGAAACGGTAGACCTGCTTGGACCCGGGGTTGGTGGTCTTCTCGACATTGTTCGATACTTTGATGGTCGGGACCATGAAGCCGTCATCCTCCTTGGCCACCAGCTTGTAGACCCCGCTGAAGGCGGCGGTGCTGCCTCCGGTGACCAGGTTTGTGCCTACGCCCCACATGTCGATAGGGGCGCCGTCGGTGATCAGTTGGTGAATGATCTCTTCGTTCAGGTCGTTGGATACGGTGATCAAAGCGTCGGTCAGTCCCGCTTTATCCAGCTTCTTTCTGATCTTCTGGCTCAAATACGACAAGTCGCCGCTGTCCAATCGAACGCCCAGCCTCTGGCCCTGTTTTTTCAGTTCCAAACCTACTTCGATGGCGTTGTCGATCCCGCTGCCCAAAGTGTCGTAAGTGTCGATCAGTAGGATCGATTTGTCCGGATAGATATCGGCAAAGTTGCGAAAAGCCTCCCGCTCCGAATCGAAGGCCATCACCCACGAGTGGGCCATGGTCCCGCTGACCGGGATACCAAATTTTTTACCGGCGTAGGTGTTGGAGCTGGCCACGGCGCCGCCAATGTAGGCCGCCCGGGTGGCGGAGACGGCTCCGTCTACCCCTTGGGCCCGACGCAGACCGAACTCGAGGACCTTGCCCTTGTTGCTGGCCAGGTAGATCCGTGCGGCCTTGGTGGCGATCAGGGACTGAAAGTTGAGAATGTTCAGCAGCAGACTCTCAATAATCTGGGCCTCTATGAGACTGCTGTGAACCCGCAGGAGGGGCTCGCCTGGAAAAATCACCGTCCCCTCGTCCATAGCGTAGATATCACCGCGGAAGCGAAAGTCGCGGAGGAAGTCCAGGAAGTCCGCGTCGAAGTATCCGAGCTGTCTGAGGTAGTCGATCTCCTCATCGGTGAAGGAGAACTGCTCCAGTGCTTGGAGGAGCTCCTCCAGCCCGGCAAAGATCGAGAAACCGCTGGAGAAGGGTTGGGTCCGAAAAAACATATCGAACACGACCCGGGGATTTCTCCGTGTGTAGTAGTATCCCTGGATCATGGTCAGTTCGTAAAGGTCCGTGAGTAAACCCGAGTGTATCATCATCTATCCCCGTATTTTTCATTGTGAAATTGACAATTCTACGTCAACGGTAGTATATCATATAATATGGAGCGAATTTAAACAATCGCTGATTCAAAAGGAGAAAGGGAGATGATATCGATCGTATGCGATGCCTGCAAAAAGGCAATCCCGGGCCCGGAAAAACTAACGGGCGTCAAGTATGTGCTGGACAAGGCTATCTGTAAGTCCTGCGCGAAAGAGCTCGATAGACAGTTGGCCGAAGAGATGGGAAAGCGGGACAAGTACAAGCTCTCCGCCTACCGGAACCTCTACGTGAAGACCCTGTACAAAATGTGCAGCTGAGTTTCCCCGCGATTACTCCGCCCGGGCCTGTCTTTTCTTAGGCCCGATACTGGAGAAACCGGTGTACGGGACCAAGGCCTCCGGCACTTTCACCGAGCCGTCTTCCCGCTGATTGTTTTCCAGGATCGCCAGGATCGCCCGGGAGACGGCTATAGCGGTGCCGTTGAGCATGTGTACGTACCGGTTCTTCCCGGTCTCTTCGTCTTTGAAGCGGACTCCAAGGCGTCGAGCTTGAAAGTCGGTGCAGTTGGATGTGCTGGTGACCTCGCCCCAATCGCCTCCTTCTCCGCGCCCGGGCATCCAGGCTTCCAGGTCGTACTTACGGTACGCCGGAGCTCCCAGGTCACCGGTGCAGGTATCGACTACTCGATAGGGTATCCGCAGCCCGCGAAAAATATCCTCTTCTATCTCCAACAGCTCTCCGTGCAGCCCCTCGGAGCTTTCTGGGGTCGCGTAGACGAACATCTCCACCTTGGTAAACTGGTGTACCCGGTAGAGCCCCTTAGAGAACTGCCCCGCCGCCCCCGCTTCGCGGCGAAAACAGTGGGAAACACCGGCCAGGCGAAGGGGAAGCTCTTTCTGATCCAGTATCCGTCCGGCGTGGTATCCGCCCAGGGTGATCTCCGCGGTGCCCACCAGACAGGTGCCCGTATCTTCGAGGTTGTAGATATTGCTCTCGGCGCCCCGGGGGTTGAATCCGATCCCTTCGACGATCTCCTCTTTGGCGATATCCGGGGTTATGGTGACGGTGAAACCTCGCTGCTGCAGCTTGTCCAGGGCGTAGCGAACCAGGGCTAGCTCCAGGTAGACCGCTTCGTTTTTCAGGTAGTAGAACTTCGGGCCGCTGACCCGGGCGGCGGACTCGAAATCCATCAGATCCAGTTCGGCCCCCAGCTCTATGTGATCCTTCGGAGCGAAGGAGAAATTGGGAATCTCCCCCCACCTGCTGAGCTCCAGGTTGTCCTTCTCCTCCTTTCCCACCGGAGCGTCGGGGTGTGCTTCGTTGGGCACCAGCTTGGCCAGCTCCTGCAGCTGCGAATCGGTCCGTCGGAACTCCTCCTCCTTGGCTGAGATCTCCTCCTTGAGACGCTTGCCCTCGGAGATGAGTTTCTCCCGCTCGGAGGGCTCCATTTTGCCCTTCATCTGCTTGGAGTTGTCGTTGCGCCTTTGTCGCAGCTCTTCCAAATTCTGCTGCGCCCGGTTCCTCTCTTCGTAGAGGAGCAAGAGGCGATCGATGTCCACCTTCATAAAGCGGTTTCGGACGTTTTCCTTGACCAGTTCAGAGTTTTCCTTGATATATCTTAAGTCACGCATAACAGGCCTATACTACTGGATAAAGGATTCGAGCACAAGAGGCGGTGAATTGGGCCGGCACCCGCGGATAGGTCGATCTACCCCCGTTCCAGCTCGTCGGCCCTGTCGGCGGCGGCGCGTACCGCTTCCATAACGGTGTAGGCGAAGGCTCCCCGTTCAAGCTCCTTGACCCCGCGGATGGTGGTGCCCCCGGCGGAGCAGACTCGGCTGAGCGCCTCCTGGGGGTGAGAAGCTTGCCGTTGAAGGAGCTTCACCGCGCCGTCGACGGTGCCCAGGGCGATCTCCAAGGAGTCCTGGTAGGCTATACCCGCGTCGGTTCCTCCTAAGGCCAGGGCGTGGATGAAGGCGAACACGTAGGCCAGACCGGAGCCGGAGAGCCCGGTGAAGGCGGACAGCAGCCGCTCGGGCAGGTCGATCGGCTGCCCGATGGCCGAGGCGATCTGCCAAGACTCCTCTTTGAGCCCGGAATCAGCCGCCTCCCGGCTCGCCACCGCTACCACCGAGGCGCCGACGGTGGCCGCCAGGTTGGGCATGAAGCGGACCACCCGGTCGGTGCCCAGGGCTTGACGGAAGCGTTCAATCGGAACACCGGCGGCGATGGAAATATACCCCTTGTCCGCGGCGGAGCGAGGAAGTTGGGCGAAAAGCTCGTCCAGCTGCTGGGGTTTGACGGCGATCAGGAGGATCTCCGAGTTTTCGAAAAGGGCACTCAAAGTATCCCGGGACTGGGCTTCGCATTGGGCGGCCGCCTCCCGGGCCTTTTCACGGTCGATGTCGAAAAAAGAGATTTCTCGCTGGGGATTCTTTTTTTTGACTCCCAGGCCGATGGCTCGACCCATGTTGCCGGCACCGATGATTCCTAAGCTCTTCATACGTATTGCTCCTCTTATTCAATAGTTGGTTCGACCCAGCCGCCGCTGACCGCCGACCGGTGGAGGGCCACCAGGACCGCGGTGTTCCAGAGACTACTCTCCAAGGGTACCGGGACTTCCGTATTCTCGCGTACCGCACGAGAAAACTCGTCGGCCTGGAGGCTGTACTGGTTGCTCGGGGCAAGAACCACCTCTCTGGGGGGATGATTGGGGTTTTTCCCGTTGTGAAGCTGGAGAACTGTGGGGGTGTCTTCCGGCGGGTTGAAGGGGCTGGGGAGCTCCAGGTGCTGCTGTTCGCCGAAGAAGCTCATCCGCTGGAAGGGGACCAGTTGGGTGCTACTGGAAAAGAGGGCCTGTCCTGAGGGGAACTCCAGAATCGCCGAAACGAGACGATCAACGGGCATCTGGGGGTCTTTTTCAACTAAGGCCAAGACCCGTTGAGGTTCTTCGCCGAACATGAAGCGGCTGGTGTGTACGGGGTAGCAGCCGATGTCCCAGAGCGCGCCTCCCCCCTCGGCAATGGGGTAGTTGTTGCGGATGTTTTTTTCGTCGCGGTTAAAGTAGGAGAATGTTCCCTGGACCAGACGAAGGGGGCCGAACTTCGGAGATTGGACTATACGCTGGGCTTCGAGCCACTGCGGATGGCAACGGACCATAAAGGCCTCGCCGATTTTCAGCTTCTTCTTGTTCCGTAGCTTGACAAGCTCCTGCACATCTTCGGTATTCAGGGCCAGAGGCTTCTCGCACAGCACGTGCTTGCCCGCTTCCAGCGCCCTGCGGCTCCACTCGACGTGGAGGTGATTCGGCAGTGGGATATACACTACTTCTATCTCCGGGTCCTGCAATAGTTCTTCGTAAGATCCGTAATGCGTGGGGATTCCGAACTTCAGCGCGGTTTTTCGGGCTAGGTCGTCGTTTCGTGAAGCAATGGCCTGGATTTCCGCATTTTTGGACCTTTGTATTCCGGGGATTATGGATTTAGTGGCGATACGGGCGGTGCCCAGGATTCCCCATTTTACTTTTTGGTCATGCATATTATGCTCCTTTTCATCAGCTCATCCGAGGTGTTATTTTTTTGAAAAATCACCGGTCTTTACCGGCGCTGCCCTCTGCTTCCTTCAAGACCGATTCTACCCGATTACGGCCCAGGTGTTTGGCCTGGTAGAGAAGGCGGTCGGCGCGGTTGAGGATCGAGTCGAAATCGTCGTCTTCCCGGGAAATGGTAGCGCCGATGGAGACGCTCACCGAGATTTGCCTTCCTTGGTACGGGACCTTCGAGGAGGCGATCAGTCGGCGAAAACGGTCCGCTGCTTCAATGAGCTCCTCCTGATTGTTGACGTTGACCAGCAGAATAACAAACTCCTCTCCCCCCCAGCGTCCGACGAAATCGGAAGACCGAAGGTTGCGGGATAGGTTCTCCGCCACCGCTCTGAGGGCTATGTCTCCGGCGGCGTGGCCGAAGTTGTCGTTGACCCTCTTGAAGTGGTCGATGTCCAAAAACAGCAGGCCGAAGTTCCAATTGTAGCGCTTTATCTCATCGAAACGGTTGTGGAGGGTCATTTCCGTATATCTACGGTTGCCGACCTTGGTCAAAGGGTCGGTGAGGTTCTCCTCCATGAGTTTCTCGACCCTCTCCAGCGCGGCCAGCTTGGCCGAGCTGTCGCTGAAGCTCTCCACGGCGCCGACGATCCGACCATCCTCCCATATGGGGGCGATCTTTATCGAAACCGGAACCCTTTCGCCGCTTTTGTTTTGGAGGAACAGATCGGTCTTGCGTGTCTTTCCGTCCTCCAGGCTGAAGGCCAAGGGGCATTTCCCCTGGCAGAGACACTCGCCCGTGGTATCAACGTGGTTGAGAATGTTGTCGTGACAGGGCCTGCCCATAACCTCCTGCCGGTAATAACCGGTGATCCTCTCGGCTCCTCTGTTCCAGTAGGTGATACGACGGTCGGTGTCCACGAAGTAGACCCCGTCCATGAGGTTGTCCAAGACGTTTCGATAGAAGGATTCGTCCATATAAATTAGTCTAATCAGTATTGCTTTTCTTTACAAGTTTTTTATCTACGCGTAATATGGCGGGATGGCAAAAAAATCAAGAGTACCGATCTCCTGCAACCGCGACTGTATCTCCGGCTGCCCCCTCGAAGCGGCGGTGGAAGGCGGGCGGATAACAAAGATCGGCAACAGTCCCTATAAGTCCCATTATATGAACGGTTGTGCCCGGGGCTTTCTTTTTCACCAAGTCGCCCATCACTCGGAGCGATTGAGGAGTCCGTTGCTGCGTGAAGGCGAAAGGGGAGAGGGGAAGTTCAAGGAGATCTCCTGGCCCGAGGCGCTGGATCGGGTCGCCGAGGCTCTGAGTCGGGCCAAACAGCGCTACGGCGCCGCCTCAAGGATGCGGATTGGAGGCTCCGGAGCCTGCCGCGGGGCCCTGCACAACACCGCCTCCCTGACCAAGAGGTTTTTGTCCCTCGCCGGGGGCTACACCGATACCTACGGCTCGTTCAGCAGCGAAGCCAGCGATTTCGTAAAACCCTTCATGTACGGTACCAAGTACGTGGGCCTCGACGCGAAGACCCTCCTCGATACCGAGTTGCTCGTACTGTGGGGTTTCAATCCGGCGGATACCCGTTTCGGTACCGAGACCGAGGGGGTGATCGCCGAGCTCAGGGATCGCGGAGTCCCGATAGTGGTCATAGATCCGCGGCGAAGTTCTACGGTCAAGCGTTACCGGGCCGAGTGGATTCCCATCAATCCGGGCAGCGACGGGGCGATGATGCTGGCGCTCCTCTATCTGTTTCTTCAAAAAGGGCTGGTCAAAAGGGAGTACTTGAGCCGCTACGGCAGCGGTTTCGAAGAGCTGGAGGAGTATATCATCGGAGGGTTCGACGGAGTGGCCAAAACGCCCCAGTGGGCGGCTCGGTACTGCGGCTTGAGCGCCGAGAGGATCATCGATTTCGGTACGCGCTTGGCCGCCGCGGACCCGGCGGCCCTGCTAGCGGGACTTTCGGTCCAACGGACCCTCGGCGGAGAGGAGGCGGATCGATTGGCCGGAGTTCTGCAGTTGGCCTTGGGGAACGTCGGTCGACCTGGGGGCTCCACCGGGGCGGGGCAGTGGAACGTGATCCCCGGTCCGCGCTGTGGAAAGATCCCGGTACCGGAGAATCCCGCCGGCAGCGAGGTGCCGGTCTACCGTTGGGCCGATGCGGCACTGGGCAACTGGGAGTGGGACTCCCCGTCGGAGATCAGCTTGCTCTACAACGTAGGGGGCAACTACCTGGTGCAGGGAAGCGATGTACGGAAAAATATGGAAGCCTTCCGCCAGGCGGACTTCGTGGTGACCCACGACTACTTTTTGACCGACACCGCTCGATTCTCCGATGTGGTATTGCCGGTGACTACCTTTGTCGAGCGCCGGGATATACTGTTCAGCAACAGCAATTACCTCTTCTTCAGCGAACAGGCGATTCCTCCCCTGGAGGGTACAAAAAACGACTGGGATATCTTTGTGGAGTTGGCCGAACGTTTGGGTTTTCGGCGCCGGTTCGACGAGGGGAGGAGCACGGATCAGTGGATCGAGACTTTCCTCGAAGAGAGCGAGGTGAGCGACCCGGAGGAGTTTTTTCGCACCGGTATCTACGCCGGAGAGGATCAGAGCTGGGTCGGTCTCTCGGATTTCATCGCCGAACCCGAGGGGCAGCCCCTGGCCACCGAGTCGGGGAAGATAGAGATAAGCTCGCCTCGTTATCAGCAGGCCGGGGGCAGCGCCTTCCCGGTTTTTGAGCCTTGGGTCGACCGGGAGGACTTGCGGGAGTATCCTTTTTTTCTGATCACTCCCCATGAAAAAATGCGGAACAATTCGCAGTTCGACAATATTCGAGAGTTCTCGAGGCAGGTAGACCGAAGGGTCTGGCTGAACCGGGAGGACGCGGAGTCTCTGGAAATCTCCGACGGCGATACGCTGGGCTTGGCCAGTCTCTGGGGAGAGCTTCGAGCGCGGGCCAAGGTGACCGAAGATATCAAACCCGGGGTAGTCTCCCTCAGTCAGGGGGCGTGGTTGATCGCGCGGGAGCAACGGGGGTGGGACAACCCCAACTACCTCACCTCTACTACTCCGACCCTCCCCAGTCAGGGAGCGAGAACTCATTCAACAAAGGTGAAGCTGTGGAAAACAACACGACGAAGTTGAACCGGCGGATTGGCTACCTGCTGGTGGTTGGAATGGGCGCCAAATTTTTTATCGATACCTCTAACCAGCTGTTCAACCCCTACCTCTTGGTCTACGCCGGCGGTTTGGGAGTCAGCGGTTTGACCATGGGGCATCTGGTAAGTCTCCGCAATCTCTCCGGCTTGAGCGCGCCGTTGATCGGCTCTCTGGCCGACCGAATAGGGTACCGAAGGGTGATGCAGCTCTGCCTGCTGGCTCTGGCCGGGGGAGTTCTGCTGCTGGCTTCAGGACTGGGGCCGGTGGTGTTTATCCCCGCGATGCTCCTGTGGGGGCTGGGGCAGGGAGGATTCACCCCGACGGTCCACTCCTATCTCAGTTCCCGGCTTCCCTACCGGCGTCGTTCTCGATACCTGGGAATGCTGGAGTACTCCTGGGCTTTGGCGGGTATTTTTGGGCTTTTTTTGATCGGACTCTTGATCGAGGTGTACGGCTGGCGGGCGCCGCTGTATCTGCTGGGGGCGGGCGCTTTGATCAGCGCCCTAGCGGTGAGCACCCTGCCGTTGAGCCCCGATGCGACGAGGAAGGTACCGCCCAGGGCCGTCGCCAAACGCCCCGCCTTGAGGGGCTTCTTCGATCTGGGAAAACACCGGGCCTCGGCCTGGGGCGCGGCGGCGGTCAACGTGTTCAATTTTTTTGCCCTGA
>DSBN01000107.1 GCA_011046055.1 Sediminispirochaeta sp.
ACGGTGGAGAGCTTCGGCTGGGTCGATTTCCAAACATCTGGAGACGTTGATCAAGGAGAACAGGCTGTCTCCCGGTTCATCCATTATCTTGTCTGGAGCGGCTGAGGTCTGCAAAACCTGTTCCTTGAGCTCTTCGATCTCCTCGTGCAGCTTGTTGAAAACCTCATCGCTTTTCTCCCAATCGAAACCCACCTTAGAGGCCTTTTTTTGTAGTTTGTAGGCTCTCTCCAGGGGAGGCATAGTTCTCGGTACGCTGTCAAAAATAGACTCCCGAGCTTGTCCCTGTTTTTCGACGTTTTTTTTGATATGCTGCCAGAGTTCTATGACTTCCTCGGGGTCCTCCTTTTGCACATCACCGAACACATGGGGGTGTCGTCGCACCAACTTGGCGGAAACTTCATCGAGTACCTCCGAAAGGCCGAACTCTTTCTTTTCTTCGAATATCGTAGCTATCATGTTGACTACCAAGAGTATGTCCCCAATTTCCTCTCTGGCGTTCGGAACATCCTCCAACTCAATGGCGTCGATGAGTTCGTAGACCTCTTCAATGAGGTTGGGAGCCAGACTTCGGGTTGTCTGCTTTCTGTCCCAAGGACACCCACCGGGAGCGCGTAGAGTTTTGATGATTTGGTAGAAGTGTAGGAAACTCTCACTTAATTTTCGAGCTTCGCCGTCATCCAAAGGCACCAGTTTTTCTTTATAATCCTTATTTTCAGCCAAATTTAACGCTCCTCATAATAAAGTAGACAGAATATGTATTATCAGAAGTAATGTAAACGTAAAAGATGCGACCGGCGGACGTCCGCGCGGGTCAGCGCTGTCCGTTCTATTCGTCGGTATCCCCCCTCTCGCTGGCTTTGACGAACAGCCACATCAGCACAAAGGAAGTGATGATAGGTGGAAAAATATTCACCGCGTTGTTCAAGTTGCTCAACAGCTCGATAATATCGGCGAAAAAGTATTCAAGCACACCGCCCAAAAAGGAACCAAAAAGCCCCACGATAAGCGCTCCGACAAAGTGACCGATCACGTCTTTTTTGAATACAAAGTAAGTCAACATGGCGATGGTAAAACCTATCACGAAGTAGATCAATCCGATGTTGAAGTAGTAGCTGACCATATGAGTTCTCCCGTGCGCTCTATATTACTGAGCTAGTAAAGTTTGTTAGTTGTATTATAAATAATACTATTGCGAGGCATCAAGCACTCCTATGAGCACCATATCCTCGCCGGTTCCGTTGGCGTATATCGGGGTCAAAATTACTGAATCCATTCCGTAGGGTACCGCAAAAAAGGCGATTTGCACACCCTGGTTATTATTAGTAAAATCATCCGAAACATCCGAAACATCCGGGTCATCTATTGAAAACTCAGAGAGAGAAAATCCATCCGTATAATCCTCAATATCTTCAGAGTTGGCGGTGTTCCGGTATCCGCGGTATTCCGACGGGGGAGAGTCATCGTTCGGATCACTAAGTCTAATATCTAAATAGGAAATATTCTGATCGGTGGACTCGGTAAACACTACTTTAAAATTAACTTCCCGCAGCTCTTCGGGAACCTCGATATGGGGCACATCGAGGCCCAGTTCTTTACAATCATCAAAAACCGCCAGCCGTATGTAAGGATAGTTAAAAGGATGTGCGTTGTCGCCGGACACGGAGGAGAAGCTGGAAAAGCCCTCCTTGTCCTCGAGTATCCGCTCCTCAGTGACACCGTCGGTATAGATGCGGTAGTAGATTTCGTAGCCGACAAACACGTCGGCGGCGTTTCGCTCATCGTGGGTAAAACCGATCTCATTGGGGATTTTCTCAGGAGGCCATAGATAGGGGTATGAGGGAATCCCGCAAGAGACGAACAGAACGGCGGCGAAGAACGGAGCCGACGATGGAAGCTTCCGCTTCAGTAGATTTTTACGAATATGAACAAGCCAGGAGCTCATCGGGATAGATATCCCCTACCCGTCTTTGTTGGAGCCCTGCGGCTTCGGAGAAGCGGGAGCGGCTACCGCGGAGGCTTCCTGAGCGTCGACCTGAACCGGATTGCCGATATAATCGAGCAGCTCGTAAATCAAAACCGGTTTGTTCTTTCCCTTCACTCTGATGTTGTCCAGTTCGCGTACCACCACCTGGTCCTTGACCATACCGTAGGTGTTTTCGCTGATAATGATGTGGGTCTGGTACTGCTTGTTCGTGCCCTCCAGCCGTGCTCCGAGGTTGACGTTGTCGCCGATCAAGGTATAATCCATCCGCTGTAGTGAACCCATATTCCCCACGGTCATACGGCCCGAATTTATACCTATGCCGATATCCAGCTGCACATCTTCGGGAAGGTC
This sequence comes from Sediminispirochaeta sp., assembly GCA_011046055.1. Classification (GTDB taxonomy): domain Bacteria; phylum Spirochaetota; class Spirochaetia; order DSM-16054; family Sediminispirochaetaceae; genus DSBN01. The sequence goes on from DSBN01000107.1 coordinate 2,336, forward strand.
TTTGTTCAGTTCTCTAAGGGCCGCCATCTGGTCGACGGCGCATTTGCAGGCCCGCAGGGCGTGATCCTCCTGGGGCAGTGGAGCACCCCAGAAACACATAATGGCATCGCCCTCGTATTTGTCCAGCGTACCCTCGTATTTGAGCACGATATCGGTCATCGCGGTGAGGTATTTATTCAATATTTTCACCAGTTCCTGAGGGCTCATACTCTCCGAGATGGTGGTGAAACCGCGGATGTCCGAGAAAAAAACGCTTATCTCCTTGTCCACACCGCCGAGCTCCGGAGGATTATCCAGAATCTGATCGACCACCTGGGGACTGACGTAGGTGCCGAACATACCGCGAATACGCCGCTTGTCCTTCGATTCGGTCATCTCACGGTACACTACTATAGTGAGAAAAGTGAGAAGCGACGCCATTGCAGGCTGGCTGAAGTCGAGGATCATGGCGTATTTGTCGAAGACGATGGACGTAGCTACAAAATGGGCCAAAACAAAAAAGAGAGTCAACAGAAAAGTCCACAAGGTGGACAGATGGGAGGCAAAAAAAGCGATTACCAGAACCGCTCCGGCGAGAACCGCGAGGTTGGTCCAGAAGGAGACCGGCAGGAGAAAGTTGTCCATCAGAATCGTATTCAGGGCGTTGGCGTGGACCTCCACCCCGTACATCAGACCGTAGGGAGTCGGCTTGTGGTCCGCCGCGATGCCCCGGGCGAAGGCACCCACCATTATTATTTTGTTGTCCAGAGCGCGAGTGCGCGGCCAGAAGTTGGGATCGATACCGGGAGGATTGGAGGAGTACCCCGCGTAGGAGCGGACGGGAAAGGTCTGTCGTGCCCCGGGCGCTGAAAAAGAGGGAGGGCCCATAAAGTTGATCAGCATATGCCCCTGCTCGTCTATGGGAATTCTAATCTCTTCGACCACTCTCCGCTCTTCTTCCTCAATCAGCTCGCCCTCCGAATCGTACTTCGCCTCTTGGGTGACCAGGCTGTAGGGTTGCCAAACTCCCTGGCGGCTGTCGAAATATTCGGGGTCGGGGATCAAAATGTACTCACCGAGGACGATCTCAAGATCATCCAGGCGCTTGTTGAAGTACTCCAAGGCCAGACTCAGCGTAATCGCCGGTAAAAAATGATCCCGATACTTATTGATCACGTAGAAAGAGTCGTCCACCTCCCCATCGTTGTTCCGATCCACATGTTTAACCTGGGCGTTGATTTCCAGCTCCCGGAGCAGCTGATCAAGACTTTCGTTGCTGAGGGGATAATCTATGCTATGCTCTCGACCATCTTTGTCGGTCCAGGACAAACGCTCGTAGTTATCCCGGTCCAAGTCGGTATCCGGGGTGAGGGTACGGAAGGGAAACTCATCTATCTTCTGGGAATACTTGGCAATCAAGGGCTGACGTCGGTACACCTCATCGGAGTCCATCAGGTAATTGGCGTGGCCGTACCCGGCGGCGGCCTCGGAATACGGGCGCAGTGGAGATTGGACGCCGAAAAAAGGCAGCATCTCCTCCCAGGGACCGGAGATCGAACGAATCTCGCCAAATCCGCCGGTAAGAGCTCGGTAGCGATTGAAAAAACTCTCTTCTCGATCCGCTGGCGGCGGTACTTCGTCCAAAATCGGTTCGAGAAAGACCCGTCCGTTCTCAGCGATACTCTCTACCAATAGAGCGTCGTGTACGGCGTTGTCCGCGGGCTCGTTGAAGAAGATGTCGAGAAAAACCGCCCTCTCCCGCAGCTGCGGATCCTGTATCCTGCTTATGGTATTGAGCAGGTCAGAGTGTACATAACGGGGAAAGGGCCAGCGGCCGATACGGGTCAGACTGCGGTAATCGATTCCAACTATGAGTATGTCCTCGGAGATGTCAGGGTTTCTTCGGACTATCTGCACGCCCTCCTGTTCTTCTCGAGCCAGCAGCAGGTCCTTGAAACGGAAGTGAACGTCCAGAATTTTGGTCTCCAGCTGGTCGAAAATTCTGGTGCTCGTGTCTAAGCCGAGAAAGACGAGAATGACCGCGGCGGCTATGACAAAGCCGAAATACTTCACCTCAAAAAAAGTGGAACGTTTTTTAATATTTTTTGTTTCCGCGGCCATCTACTCCCCCTTGACCGTTATGTTTAATTCACGGTCTCCAGGTAGATTATACGGTTGTGAGCAATATTTGTCCAATTACTTTCGGAAAAAGTATCGATGATCTCGTTGTACGCGTCGATTGCCGCACCGCTATTATCCATTTTTTCGTATAGTCGTCCAATAGACAGAAGAGCATAGGAAGCGTCCGGGAAAGTGTCCGAGTAGTTATCGACCACTCTCTGGTAGAGAGAAATCGCCCGTTGGTGATCGTTCATCCGTTCGCTGCTGACGGCGGCGTTCATTAAGGCTATAGGAGCAAGGTAACTTTGTCCGAAGTTATCCGCTAATTTGCCGTAGTTCTCCAAAGCTTCATCCCAGGCCTCTTTTTCGAATGCCAACTGACCCAGCACCAAGTAGGCTCTCTGGGCGGCGAACATTTTCGGATAGGAGTCGATCGCCTCTTTCGCCTTCTTTTCTATCTCTTGCGATAGTTCGCTTTTCTCCGCATCTTCTTCGCTGTCGCGCCAGTCCTCAAGCAGCCCTTGCAGCTCTTCGGCCAAGAGGCTCGACTTTTCGAGGCGGTCCTGATGTACAACCGTGTACACGGCTGTACCGGCCAGACTAAGTACGATCAAAGCGACGATGACAATCAGAGCCGTCCTGTTGTTGGAGAGAAAGATGGAGAGATTTTGTTTGAAGCTTCTTTTCTCCCCTTGTTGATTGATACTCGACATTCATTTTGCTCCTTAAACTAACGTATTCCCAGTTCCTTCATCAGCTTCGACAGATAGGTTCTTTGTATATCCAGATCTTTGGAAGCCTTTGTTTGATTCCAGTTGTTTTTTTCCAGTACCCGGAGGATATAGTGCTTTTTAAACTGATCCACCGCTTCTTTCAAGGTCTTTCCGGATAGATTCTCGTCTATTTCCGTACCAGCACCCTGTAACAGCAGATCGGAAGCTTGAATATACTCGGAGCTGGAGAGCACCACCGCCCTCTCGATAATGTTCTCCAATTCTCGTACATTGCCGGGCCATTGATAAGACAGAAGAAGATCTATCGCCTCCTGAGTGAGTCCACGGATTTTTTTGCTTGTCTCGCGGCTGACCTTGTGCAGGAAGTACTCGGCCAGTTCCATGATATCATCTGGACGCTCCCTAAGAGGTGGAATATGAAATGGAAGGACGTTCAGTCGATAGTAAAGGTCTTCACGGAATCGTCCCTCCTCCACCTCTTGCTCTATATCTTTGTTGGTGGCTGCCAAAATTCTCACATCCACGTATGTAGATTCGGAGGCACCGACTTTCTGAAAACTTCGGGATTGTAGAACCCCCAAAAGCTTAGATTGCAGAGCCAAGGGAATCTCGCCGATTTCATCAAGAAAGATCGTCCCCCCGTCGGCCATCTCGAACCGTCCATAGCGGTCACGGTGGGCGTCGGTAAAAGCTCCCTTGACGTGTCCAAACAGTTCACTCTCCAGCAGGTGCTCCGGGAGAGCGGCGCAGTTGACTCGAATGAAAGGAGCGTCAGCCCTGGGGCTGTTGAGATGTATCTGCTCGGCGAAAAGCTCCTTTCCAGTACCGCTTTCACCTGTAATAAGGACGGAGGACTTCGTCTGAGCCGCTCGCACTGCTATATCGAGTTTCTCTTGGATAATCTTGCTCTTACCCACAAAGGTATGAAATCCCCCTTGACGGTTGACCTGGTCCTGCAGCCGGTAGACCTCATTTTGTACTTTGGAATACTCCTTGGCGTTCTGTATCGTCAGAGCCGCCTGGCCGGCAAATACCTCGAGCCACTGCAGATCTTCGTTGGAAAACTTGGCGTGGTTTTTTTTATTGATAATCTCGATGACCCCGATGCATTTGTCTTTCAAGATCATCGGGACGGCCAAGATGGACTCGGTGGGGTATGATATTTTGCTACTGATCTCCGAAAGGTACCGACGGTCACTGTCAACGTCGTTGACAATCAGGGATGTTCTGTTTTGAGCTACCCAACCGGCGATACCTTCCCCCATATTGAGGGTAAAACTCTTTACAGCCGGTCCTTTGGGACCCAGAGCTATCTCGAAGTAGAGCTTTTGGTTCTCGTTGTCTACCAGGAGGAGCGACGAAGACTCACCGTTGGTGAGTCTTGCGGCGGATTCCAGTATCTTTTTTAATAAAGAACGCCCATCAGGAATTTCCGCGTTGATGAGCGTGTTGATTTCGATGAGGGTCTTGAGCTTCTCTGCATCGATTATGGAGTTGAACATACTAAGAATCGAATGGCTCTGCCCCTTTCTCCTTCAGAAGATCGGCAAAAGTCACGGTTGATTCGTCCTGGTCGTCGTGAATGTACTTGGACATCTCTTTTTTCTGCACACCCTTGACGTACTCACGAATGGACAGCGAGAGTTTCTGAGCCGACGGTTTGACATCCAGAACGCTGGCGGTCACCTGATCCCCGGCCTTAAACTTCTGCAACAGCTCTTCTTCGGGGGTCTCGTCGCCGGGACTGCGAAGGTTGAACTTGTGAATCAAACCCTCGATACCTCCTGGAACCCTGACGAAGACTCCAAAGTCGGTGACCGAAGTCACTTCGCCCTCGATAGTAGAGCCCTTGGGGTAGTTCTTTTGCAAAGACTCCCAGGGGTCTTCGCTGAGCTGTTTGACGCCCACACGAATCCGGCTGTTCTCCGGATCGAGTTCGGTGACCACGCACTCGATCTCCTCGTCAACCTTCAAAACGGAACCGGGATTCTTGATTTTTTTGGTCCAAGAGAGATCATCAGCGTGTAGGAAGGCGTCGATTCCCTCCTCCAGCTGTACAAAGGCTCCGGCGTTGGTGATCTTGACGACCTTGCGTTTCAGACGGGTCCCTTCGGGGTAACGTTCTCCGATATCGTCCCAGGGGTTGGGCAGCACCTGTTTGATACCAAGGGAGACTCTGCCCTGCATGATATCGTAAGAGAGGATCATCACATCTACTTCATCGCCGACGTTGACCACCTCTTTGGGGTGGTTGACCCTTTTGACCCAGGATAGTTCGGAGACGTGAACGAGTCCTTCAACCCCCTCCTCGAGCTCGACGAAGGCGCCGAAATCGGTGAGCTTGGTTACCTTGCCTTTCACGATGTCGCCGACGTGGTATTTGTTCTCAAAATCGAGCCAGGGGTCGGGGGTGAAATGCTTGAGCGAGAGGTTGATCTTCTGCTCTTCCGGGTCGAGGTGGATCACCTTGAGGCTGATCTCCTGCCCCTTTTTCACGTAATCTTTTGGTCGAGTGACGTGACCCCAACTCATATCGTTGATATGAAGAAGTCCGTCGAAACCACCGAGATCGACGAACGCCCCGAAAGAGGTGAAGCTCTTGACGCACCCCTCTACGGTATCACCGATCTGTACGCTTTCGAAGAACTCTTTTTTCCGTTTCTCAATATCTTGCTCTAGAAAGCCACGTCGTGAAAGCACGATTTTCAGCTTGTTCGAGCTATAGAGTCGGTCGATGAGGAACTGTCCCTCGGTGTTGAGGTAGTCTTCGGGGTTTTCTACCCGTACAACGTCGGCCTTGGAAAAGGGGCAAAAACCCCGGACATTGTGCCCCATATCCACCTCAAACCCGCCCTTGATGTGCTTGTCAAATCTTCCTTTGACCGGAAGGCCTTCCTGATGGGCGTTGCGCAGTTCTTTCCAGAAATTGCGGACGTCGGCCTTGCTCTTGGAGACCACGACTTGTCCGCCCTTCCCCTCTTTTCTTATGAGAACAACCGAAACGGTATCGCCGAGATTGGGAGGAGTCTCAAACTCTTCGGCGGGGATTTTCCCTTCAGATTTGTACCCCACGTCGACGAATACGTGTTCAGAGGTCATCTGGACCACCGTACCGTCGATAAGCTGTCCCTCTTCGAGCTCCTCTAGACTCTTGAGGTACTCCTCCTGAAGGGAGGATTGAATGTCTGCTGCTGATTCCTGTCCTTTCTCAGTCATCACTACCATATATCTCCTGCTACTGAACTCATTTTGCCGTTTTTGGAATTTTGTCTACCACTTTCTCACAAACTTGATCTATGGTCAAGCCTGAGGTATCCAGGTAGATTGCGTCCTCGGCAATTTCCAAACGACCAACTGCCTTTTTCCGGTCAAGTTCGTCCCGCCGTCGGATGCTGTCAACGATATCTTCGATCGATAGGCTGCTGGTTCCCTGATGATACCTTCTTTTGGCACGAGTTTCAACCGATGCGTCGAGAAAAATCTTAACTTCGGCGTCGGGAAATACCACCGTGCTGATGTCTCTCCCCTCTACTACCGAGTTTCGCTGGAGGGCCAGTTGGCGAAGCCAGCGGTTGACGATCTCACGAACCGGTATCAGAGAAGAGACCTGGGCAACCCACCGGTCGACCTCATCGGTGTGCAGCTCCTCTTCAACGGGCCGTCCGTTGAGTAACAGTTTTTCATCCTGAAGCTCGAAGACGCACGAACGGGCTACTTCGACCACCTGATCTTC
>DSBN01000342.1 GCA_011046055.1 Sediminispirochaeta sp.
AAAATGAGAATGCCTCCAACAGTTAGAAACACAAATTCTTGCTATGCAAATGAAGCAAATTCTCAATTTGGAAGTCATTAGACTTCCAAATTGAGAATTTGCTCACATATATACTTTAAGCTTGACGGGTAAAATGGGATAGCATATGATGGGGGTAGAATTGCTGTAATACAAATGGAGGTTATTCATGGCTAAACCCGAAGATCTAAAATTTCTCAAATCTCATGAATGGGTGAGGGTCGAAGGATCCACCGCGTACGTGGGGATCAGCGAATACGCCCAGGAAGAGCTGGGAGATATTGTGTTTGTCGAACTCCCCGAAGTGGACGATGAGTTCAACGCCGGAGAAGAGGTGACCAATGTGGAGTCAGTCAAAGCCGCCTCTCCCATCTACGCCCCGGTATCCGGGAAAATAGTGAAAGTCAACGAAGAGCTGGAAGATGCTCCGGAACTGATCAATCAAAAACCCTACGAGGCATTTATCTACGCGATCGAAATGAGCGACTCATCCGAACTGGACAAGCTGCTGTCTTACGAGGAGTACCAAAAGGTTCTGGAGGAAGAGGCGGAGTAATCTTTTCCGTCTCCAAAAATCTGGTTCCTAAAAAAATCTGGTTCCTAAAAAAGGAGAAGCAATATATGTTCGCGTATTTACCACATACCGAAGATGAAATAAAACAAATGCTGGATGATATTGGGGCTTCCAGCGTCGACGAGCTTTTCGCCGATATACCCGAAGCGATTCGCTTCAAAGGTACCCTAGACCTCCCCAAAGGACAGTCCGAGCTGGAGGTCTTCAAGCGGCTGAACGAGCTGGCGCAAAAAAATAAACAAGCCGTATCTTTCATGGGTGCGGGGAGCTACGACCATCTCATTCCCTCTACGGTGGGGGCTCTCATGGGAAGGACCGAGTTCTATACCTCCTATACCCCCTATCAGCCGGAGATATCCCAAGGGGTGCTGCAGGCGATTTTCGAGTTTCAGACCCTGATGTGCGAGCTGACCTCGCTGGATGTCTCCAACGCCAGCCTGTACGACGGCTCGACCGCCGCTTCGGAGGCCTGCGCCCTGGCCATCAACAGTACCCGCAAAACCGATACGGTCCTCTATTCGGCGACCATCCACCCCTACACCAAACAGGTGATGGAGACCTATTTCGCCGATCTGGATGTCAAACTGGTCGAGCTGCCGAGCAAGGACGGCGTGCTGGACCTCTTCAGCGTGAAGGAAAACCTCGACTCCAGCGTCGCGGCACTGTTGGTCCAGTCGCCCAATGTTTACGGCTACCTGGAAGACTACACCGGAGTGGCGGACCTGCTGCACGAGAACAAATCGCTGTTCATCATCTCTTCCAATCCAATGTCCCTGGGGGCGCTCAAATCTCAAGGCGAGTGGGGCGCCGACATCGCTATAGGGGACACCCAACCCTTCGGACTGCCCAGCTACTACGGCGGACCCTCGGTGGGCTATATCGCCGCCCGAGAAAAGCTTCTGCGCAAGATGCCCGGGCGTATCGTCGGCCAGACCGTCGATGAGGACGGGAAACGGGCCTTTGTGCTGACTCTGCAGGCTAGGGAGCAGCATATCAAACGGGAACGGGCCACCTCCAACATCTGTTCCAACCAAGCTTTGGCGGCCCTCGCCTCGACGGTCTATTTGTCGACGGTTGGTCGGGAAGGACTCAAGGAGCTGTCCGAGCAAAACATGCAGAAGGCCCACTACTTTTTCGACCGCCTGATGGACGAAACCGGTGCCGAAGAGTACGCCGAGCAGCCCTTCTTCAACGAGTTCTGTATCAAGGTCCCCATGGACGCCCGAAAACTGGTCAAAGAGATGGAAAAAGACGGAATTTTCGCCGGCGTACCGATGATAGATCTCGATCCGTCACAGTCGGAGAACCTCCTGCTCGTGGCGGTCACCGAAAAACGTACCGTCGCCGAAATGGATCGCTACATCGAGAGTATGAAGGGGGTCCTGAAATGAGTACTCTATTGAAAGACAAGCTGATATTCGAACGTTCCCGGGAAGGCCGCCGGGGTTTTCGTCCCCCGGAGATGGACGTACCGACCAAAAAGCTCACCGAGCTGGTGGACGGCAAGTTTCTCCGCCAAAAACGGACAAATCTCCCTCAGGTCTCCGAGGTCGACGTGATCCGGCACTACACCTGGCTCTCCCAGAAAAACTACTGTGTAGATCTTGGTTTCTATCCCCTGGGATCCTGTACTATGAAGTACAATCCCAAGATCAACGAAGTGACCGCCGGACTGCCCGGCTTCGCCGCGCTGCACCCGATGCAGTCCCAGGAGACCGCGCAGGGAATACTGGAGCTGATGTACGACTTGACTGAGAAACTCTGCGAAGTCACCGGCATGTCTTGGGGAACACTCCAGCCCTTCGCCGGAGCTCACGGCGAGTTCACTGGTATGAAATTTTTCACCTCCTATTTCAAGAAACGAGGAGAAAAACAGCGAACCAAGGTACTGGTTCCCGATTCGGCTCATGGTACCAACCCGGCTTCCGCCCATATAGCTGGTTTCGAGGTGGTGGAGATCAAATCCAACGCCAAGGGCATGGTCTCCGTGGAGGATCTGAAGCATCATCTTGATGAAAACCTGGCCGGAATCATGCTGACCAACCCGAACACCTTGGGTATATTTGAAGAGGACATCTCCGAGGTAGCCAAGCTGGTCCACGAGGCCGGAGGGCTGCTGTACTACGACGGGGCCAACCTCAACGCGGTCATGGGCAAGAGCCGCCCGGGAGACATGGGTTTCGACGTGGTGCACCTGAATCTGCACAAAACCTTCTCCACCCCCCACGGCGGTGGTGGACCCGGCAGCGGAGCGGTGATGGTCAACAAGAAGCTCGAACCCTTCCTGCCCACGCCCACGGTCAGAAAAGAGGGCGATCGCTACTACCTGGACCACGACATTCCCGACAGCATGGGCCGCATCTCCGGCTTCTACGGCAACACCGCGGTACTGGCCAAGGCTTATACCTATATCTTGACCATGGGTTCCGACGGCCTGCAGCGGGCCTCCGAACTGGCGGTGCTCAACGCCAACTACCTCAAGGAGAAGCTCAAGGGCCGCTACTACCTCCCCTACGATCAGGTCTGCAAGCACGAGTTTGTGTTTTCCGCCGAGAAAATGAAGGAGGAACACGGGGTCACCGCCACCGATGTGGCCAAGGGGCTGCTGGAGTTCGGCATTCACGCGCCGACGATATACTTTCCGCTGATCGTGCACGAGTCGATGATGATCGAACCTACCGAGACCGAGTCCAAAGAGTCTCTGGACAACTTCATCGAGGTGATGAACCAGATCGCCGATCTGGCGGAGAAGGATCCCGACAAGCTGCACGCCATGCCGCTGTCGACTCCGATCCGCCGGGTCGACCAGGTGCAGGCGGCGAAGAATCCGGTACTACGCTGGCAACCGTAGTTCTCCGTGGCCGTGTGCGGCCAAGCGCTACGGGAGGCAAGACTACTGAAGCCGCTCCCCGGGGGTTCCTCTGGGGGCGGCTTTTTTTTGGGGAAAAAACCGGCCCGAAAGAAATCAGCTCAAAAGAAAAAACCGGCCCGAAAGAAATCAGCTCAAAAGAAAAAACCGGCCCGAAACTTTTGCAGCTCGTAATATTTTTTCCCGAATAGTTTCTGGACCCTTGGTACCTATTTGCGGCGCCGGCTCGGAGCGAAGGAGCTCGCCAAAGCCGCCAAAACGACGAGAGCCAGCACGACGATGAGCCAGTTCCCCCAACGCAGGTAGAGGCTCGAAGTCTCAGGATCGACCGGCAAGTCGACGATCAGTAAACCCTCCTGGTAGTAGGGGAGGGTGTCGAGTATTTCCCCCGTGGGAGAGACCGCCGCGGTCAGACCGCTGGTGGTGGCCCGAGCCAGAGGGCGGCGATTTTCCACCGCCCGAAAGAGGGAGTTGGAGAAGTGCTGCTGCCCCTGGACCTCGGTCATCGACCAGTAGTCGTTGGAGAGGTTGAGGATCAGCTCCGCCCCCTGGGCGACGAAGCGCTGGATTTCTCCGGGAAAGCTGTCCTCGAAACAGATGGGGGTGATGAAGCTGAACTCGGGGTGGTGGAAGACGACCGCTTCGTCGCCCTTTTCCCAGAGGTGGAGGTCGAAGTCCTTGAGAATCTTGTAGACCCAGGGCATCTGATCGCGATAGGGAAAGTACTCCGAGAAGGGGACCAGGTGCATTTTGTGGTAGGTCGCCAGGCGCTCTCCCCCATCGGAGAAGAAGACCGAGGAGTTGAAGTGGTTCCGGGTCAGCTCTCCTTCTCCGTCGGGCTCCTCGATATAGTCGTCGTTGCCGGTGACCAGAAACACCCCCAGTTCCCGCTGAAAGTCTCGAAACTCGTGGACCAATCGGGTCAGGGAGTTGGTGCCGCGCTCCATGGCGCCCCATTTGCGGATGTTGGGCACGAAGGCGGTCTCCGGCCAGGCGACGAGGTCGGGCTTCTCCATGAGGGCCTGACGACTCAATCGGGCCAGCTTGTCGAAGGATTCTCGGTAATCCGACCTGCGGGGGTCGCTGTTCTGCTGGATCAGGGCTATTCGGACCGTCTCATCGGCTGTGCTATCTTCCCAGGAACGGATCGAAAGAGCGCCGAAGAGGATCACTCCCGTCCACAGGGCCAACAGGAGAAGCGCGGGAGAGCGAGATGATCGGGGGCCGGCTAGACCACGGCGGAGATAGCCCTCTGTCAGATGCTGGGAATGGCCGGTAAAAAAGCGAGGCCAAGCCTGCCGGAGGCTCTCCAGCAGCAATCCGTTTGTCAGCAGCACAAAGAGACTCACCGCGTAAATACCGCCCAAAGAGGCAATTTGTATCAAGGTGGTATAGTTGTAGAGGGAGGATCCGATCATGCCCCAGGGGTAGCCGAGGAAACCCTGAGTCCTGACGAAATCGAAGAGTACCCAGAAGACGGGGATAAACCAGAGATGGGGCTTGGCGAGTCTTTTGGCGATGAGCAGGAGAAACAGAAAAAAGAAGAGATGCTCCAGAGAGTAGAGCAGAACCACCAGCTGCAGGGTGATCAAGCTGAAGGTCCCCATCCAGTAGGTAGAGATCAGGGTCTGCAGTATCGAAAAGCTGAGCCCGTAGAAGACCCCCCAAAACAGCGAATGGCGGGTGATAATGCTCCACAGCGGGATCAGGGCGATGAAGCTGAGAAATCCCCAGCCCTGCAGAGATACGAAGGAGGGCTGAGCCAGGGCGTAGAGCAGCCCCGAGAGGAAGGCCATCAGCAGGGACCACTTGTAGGGTCCCCCGGCGTTCGCCAACAGGGACAAAGGGCTCTTTTTTTTCAGCCGCATGACGAAGTAGAACCAAAGATCCACCCCAAGCAGGGGGAGATAACGAATCATCGAGTGGAGGCGGTGGAGGAAGGAGTTGGGGGCCAGCTGAAGGTTGCCGCTGGTCTGGGCGTAGAGTTGGGCGTAGCTGAGGTTGGCGTTGGCGGCGAAGAAGTAGGAGAAAAGAAAGACCGCGATGCCGTACAGGATGAGGATCTCTGGAATTCTGAAGAGGTCGAAGGCGAGGTTTTTGCCCCGGTGCTTGAGCAAGGACCAGGACCACATCAGGTGCGTGGTGATGTAAGCCAAGAACAGTGCGTCTCCGGTACCTCGGACTTCAGCCGCCCAATGGGGCGGAAAAAAATAGAGCAACAGCTCCGCCGCGGCGATCAATGCCGGCAGCAGGGCGATGTTTCGTCGGGAGCGGCAGAATTTCATGATTTATAGTAGCTATTTTCTCGGCTTCTTGTCATCAGTTATTTGATTTTTTAACAATATTTTGTAGAGTAAGCCATGATGTCGGAATATACGTATAGATCAATTTTCAAAAACCTCTCCCCTTTGGACCATCGCTACTACCTCTCCAATCGGGAGCTCTTCGAACGGCTGGAAGTCTTTCTCAGTGAAGACGGGAACGTACGGTACGGATTGAAGCTGGAAGTAGCCCTGTTGAGGGCCCATCTCCAGCGCCTCGGCCTGCTCGATGCGGCGACGGATTCCAAACTGGATACATTGGCGGAAGAGGTCGAACCGGAGGAGGTCTACCAGGAGGAGGAGCAGACCAAGCACAATATCCGCGCCCTGGTCAACGTGATGAAGCGGAAACTCCCCCCGGAGCTCAGCCCCTACGTCCACCTGGGCGCCACCAGCGTCGATATCATGGACAGCTCGGCGGCTCTGCGCTACCGGGACGTCAGCCTGCAGGTTCTGCTGCCGCTGCTTCTGGATCTGCAGGAGACCTTGATCGACCTGGCCGAAAAGGAGACGGAAACTCCTCAGGTGGGACGGACCCACGGGCAGCACGCGGTACCCATCACTCTCGGTTTCGCCCTGAGCGAGTACGTAGCCCGAGTGGGCAAGGCGATCCCCCGGATACACGAGGCGGCGAAAAACCTGCGGGGCAAGGTCTCCGGCGCCGTTGGTGGCTACAACGCGATGAGTCTGATCGTCGAAGATCCGATCGCCTTCGAGCGGGAGGTCCTCTCCTCGGTAGGGCTGGAGGCCTCGGAATACTCCAACCAGATCGTCGAGCCGGAGTACCTTCTTCGACTCCTTCTGGAGTACAACGTGGTCTTCGGGATCATCGCCAATCTGGCGGACGATCTGCGGCACCTACAGCGTACCGAGATCGGCGAGCTGCGGGAGTTTTTCGGCGAATCCCAGGTCGGCTCTTCGACCATGCCCCACAAGAGAAACCCCTGGAACAGCGAACACGTGAAGAGCCTTTGGAAGAGCTTTGCCCCCCGGGTGACGAGCTTCTTCATGGATCAGATCTCCGAACACCAACGGGATCTCAGCAACTCCGCCAGCGGCAGGTTCGTCGCCGATTATCTGGCCGGTTTCGCCGCCGCGGCAAACCGGATGCTGCGGATTCTCCGGTCGCTCTACGTCGACCATGAGCGATTGGAAAAAAATCTGGCCGGCAACGGGGACTTCATCCTCTCCGAGGCGGCTTACATTCTGCTGGCCCAAGCCGGTGAGAGCGAAGCCCACGAGAAGCTTCGACGTATCACCCTGGAGTGTGAGAGCCAGGGAGTCTCCCTCCGGGACAAGCTCAAGGAAGACCAGGAGCTGTGGCTGAAGCTGCAGGCCCAGCTGCAGAGAGCCGTGGGGATGGACGCGGATACCTTTTTTTCCGACCCCGCCTACTACCGGGGACGGACGGTGGAGAAGACCCGCCGGATCTGTGCCGAACACCGACAATTGGTGCGGAAATTCAGAGAGGAGGGGAAATAATGGACAGAATTCTGATTCTCGATTTTGGAGGCCAGACCACCCAGCTCATCGGTCGGAGGATACGCGACCTGGGGGTCTACACCGAGATTTTTCCGGCGGAGACGAAGATCGACAAGGAGATGCTCCACGAGACCAAGGGGATCATCCTCTCCGGCTCGCCCTACTCGGTGAACGACCCCGACCCGCCCTGGCCGGACCCCTCGGTCTTCGACAGCGGACTCCCGGTGCTGGGAATCTGCTTCGGCACCCAGGTGATGATGAAGCAGTACGGCGGGCGGATCACCTCCCTACCGACCAGGGAGTTCGGTCGCTCCCGGGTTCACTTTCGCCGTGCTTCGGCCCTTTTCGATCAGGTACCCGATGGGTTTGTCAGCTGGATGAGTCACGGCGACAGTATCGACGAGCTGGCCCCGGGCTTCGAAGTGGTGGGCGAGTCGGAGAACCGCATCCCCGCCGCCGTCGAGGCTGCCGCGGCCCCCTTCTACGGCATCCAATTCCACCCCGAGGTCAGCCACTGCGAATACGGTGATCAAATACTGGAGAATTTCGCGGTAAAAATCTGCGGCGCCGCCAAATCCTGGAGCATGGATCTCTATATCGAGCAGAGTATCGAACGTATAAAGCAGCGAGTTGGTGATCAAAAGGTGCTCCTGCTGATCTCTGGTGGAGTCGATTCGAGCGTGGTCGCCGGGCTCCTTGTACGGGCCCTGCCGCCGGAGCAGGTACACCTGCTGCACATAGACACGGGCCTGATGCGGAAGAATGAATCCCAAGAGGTCATACAAGATCTGGAGCAGCTGGGAGCCCGGCATCTCCACTTTGTGGACGCCTCCGAGGAGTTCCTCTCGGCGCTGGAGGGGGTCGAGGATCCGGAGAAGAAGCGGGAGATCATCGGCGATCTTTTTATCTCCGTGCAGCAGCGGGAGGTGGAGCGGCTCGGTTTGGGCGACGCCTTCCTGGCACAGGGGACCCTCTATACCGACCTGATCGAGTCCGGAAAGGGGGTTGGAAAAAAGGCGCAGGTGATCAAGAGCCATCACAACGTACGCTCCCCCCTGGTAGAGAAGAAGCGCCAGCAGGGGATGATCGTCGAACCCTTGGACCGGGTCTACAAGGACGAGGTTCGACGCATCGGACGGAAGATCGGTATCTCCGAGGAGCTGGTCCGCCGCCATCCTTTTCCCGGTCCCGGTTTGGCGGTACGTATTCTGGGAGAGGTGAGCCCGGAGAAGTGCCGGATCCTGCGGGAGGCGG
The DNA here is from genome assembly GCA_011046055.1 of Sediminispirochaeta sp. Taxonomy (GTDB): domain Bacteria; phylum Spirochaetota; class Spirochaetia; order DSM-16054; family Sediminispirochaetaceae; genus DSBN01. The sequence goes on from DSBN01000342.1 coordinate 8,519, forward strand.
ATGCCCTGTACGTGGAGGAGCTGAAACAGCGGGGACTCTACGACGATATCTGGCAGGCCTTTTCGGTCCTGCTTCCGATTCGAACGGTTGGAGTCACCGGCGACACCCGGCATTACGGCTACGTCCTGGCTCTTCGGGCGGTGCACTCCTCCGACGGCATGACCGCCGATGTCTATCCCTTTCCCTTTCATGACCTTCGGGAGATTTCGGCCCGGATCACCAACAGCATCCGGGAGATCGGTCGGGTGGTCTACGACTACTCTTCCAAGCCGCCCTCGACTATCGAGTGGGAGTGATTTTTTCGGGATATATAGAAATTGGTATTGACCAATTTTGCATAAATATTATATAAAAGGCCTCAGAAA
>DSBN01000387.1 GCA_011046055.1 Sediminispirochaeta sp.
CAGATTCGCTGACCCCCGCCGAAGAGGCGCTGGGTGGAGTCGAATCCGGAGGCGTTTCTGCTTGTCGAGCCTTTCAGCCCTTGCTCCAAAGTGACCCACCGTTGACATTGAGCTAGTAAATACGGTATAAAAGGCGTAAAACTCTTAGGATTGTAGGTGTATGCTGGAGAAAATTTCGGACAAGTTCGTGGACATCGTCAAGCAGGTCTCAGGAAAGTCAAAGATCACGGAGAAGAACATCCAGGATGCCGTGGAAGAGATCAAAATCGCCCTGCTTGAAGCGGATGTCAACCTAAGAGTAGTACGCCGGTTTGTGAACCGGACTATAGAAGAGGCCAAGGGCGAGACGGTCCTGAGGGCGGTCAACCCGGGACAGCAGTTCGTCAAAATCGTCCACGACAAGATAGTGGAGCTCCTGGGCGACCAGCGGCAAGAGCTGGAGCTGAAGGGGCCGGATACCCAGTCGGTCATCCTGATGATGGGACTCCAAGGCTCGGGCAAGACTACCAGCTCCGCCAAGCTTGCTCGTTTGTTAAAAAAAGAGGGACGACGTCCCCTGCTGGTGGCCGCGGACTTGATACGACCGGCGGCGGTGAAGCAGCTGGAGGTTCTGGGAGAGCAAATCGGTGTACCGGTGTACTCCGAAGATGGCAAGGATCCCATCAAAGTAGTCAAACACGCCCTTTCGGAGGCGAAGAAACAGCAGTATGACACCGTCATCGTCGACACCACCGGGCGTCTGCACTTGGACGAAGAGATGATGGAAGAGATACGGAAGATCCACAAGGTCTGCTCTCCGGTGGAATCTCTGTTCGTGGCCGACGCGATGACCGGACAGAGTGCCGTCAAAATTGCCAAGGAGTTTGACGAAAAGGTCGGTATCACCGGTGTTATCCTCTCCAAGTTTGACTCCGATACCCGCGGAGGGGCGGCACTGTCGCTCAAATCGGTGACCGGCAAGCCGCTGAAGTACATCGGCGTGGGAGAGAAGCACGAGGACATAGAGCCCTTTTTTCCCGAAAGAATCGCCGGACGTATTCTGGGAATGGGAGATGTGGTCAGCCTGGTCGAGAAGGCGCAGGAGACCATCGACCAAGACGAGGCGCGGCGGCTCCAGGAGAAGATGGCCTCGGCGAGTTTCACCTTGGAGGACTACCTCGAATCCTTCGCTCGGGTACGTAAAATGGGCAGTCTCGAATCCATTATCGAAATGATACCCGGGGCCAAGGGAAATATCAGCGAAGATGATATTGACGAGGCGGAGATAAAAAAAGAAGAGGCGATCATCCTGTCGATGACCCTTCAGGAACGTAGAAATCACCGTATTTTAGGGCCCTCCCGGCGCAAGAGAGTGGCCAAGGGGAGCGGGACATCGGTGTTCGAGGTAAATCGTCTGGTCAAAAAGTTCGAAAAAATGCGGCTCATGATGAAGAAGGTCGCAAAAAATAAGAAATACCAAGCAAAAATTATGAACGGGCTTGGGGTATGATATGATCTGTGAGGAGGTTCTCGTTGAGTGTTAAAATCAGGTTGAAGAAGTTCGGTACCAAAAAGCGGCCCTACTATAGGATCGTGGCTATGGATTCCCGCGCCCCGCGGGACGGCAAAGCCCTGGAAGAGTTGGGTTACTACCACCCCATCGAAAAGGAAGAGCGGCAGTTGAAACTGCACGAAGAAAAGATCAAGGAGTGGATCAAGAAGGGAGCTCAGGCGAGTCCTACGGTTAAAAGATTGCTGAACAAAAACAGTATCTTCTTTAACCGTAACGAATAGTATTTATCGCCACACAGGGCACGGAGAAAGTGGAGGACACTGTGGAAAAAGATCTTGTCGAGTATATTGCTAAATCTTTGGTTGATGATCCTGATGGTGTCGTAGTGAACATGATCGAAGGAGAGAAGTCTACCATTTTGGAGTTGAGAGTTTCACCGGAAGATATAGGAAAGGTGATAGGAAAACACGGACGGATTGCCAAGGCGGTGCGAACCATACTGAGCGCCTCGGCGACCAAGACGGGAAAGCGCGTAGTTTTGGAGATACTGGACTGATGGACTCCTTGGCGGTGGGGATAGTACGAAGTTCTCACGGGGTGAAGGGCTATGTGAAGGTCAAAAGCTTCTCCGGAGAGGTGGAGCATTTTTTTCAAATGACCGAGGTGATCCTAAAAACCACCAGCCAAGAAAAGGTATACCGTATCGAGGATGTAAAGGCTCTCGGCGACGGTCTCAGCATCAAATTCGTCGAAGTCCACAGCCCCGAGGAGGGCAAGCTTCTCGCCGGAGCCGAAATCTGGGTTGATCGAAGCCAGGCTGCTCCTCTTCGAGAGGGGGAGTACTACGCCGCCGACCTCATAGGTTGTGATTTGCTCCTCAAGGGGCGGACGGTGGGAAGGGTGAAAGCTCTCCGGGAAAACGGGGTGAGCGACCTGCTGGAGGTTCAGTACGGTTCACGGTCCAGATTGGTCCCCCTGACCGAACAGTTTATCGGGCGAATCGATACCGAGGGGAAGACCATCGAATTGAAGGAAGACTGGGTGCTGCAGTGAAGTTCAGCCTGCTGACTCTTTTTCCCGAAATACCCCGCGCCTATTTCACCGATTCGATCATGGCCAAAGCGGTGGAGAGAGGGCTGATCGAGTATCAACTGGTGGACTTTCGGGACTTCGCCGTCGACAAGCATCGGACCTGTGACGACGCGCCCTACGGGGGCGGGGCGGGAATGGTCTTGAAGCCCGAGCCTCTGGCCGCCGCGCTGGATTCTATCGGAGCCGGTGAGAAGCGGGTTGTCTACCCGAGTCCTTCGGGACGACTATTTCACCAGGGCTACGCCCGCGAGCTGGCCCAGGAAGATGAGCTGGTCTTTATCTGCGGACGGTACGAGGGGGTCGACCAGAGGATCATCGATCTTTACGTGGATGATGAGATATGCATCGGTGATTATGTTCTCTCATCGGGAGAGATCGCGGCTATGGCGATAGTCGACACGGTCTACCGTTTGCACGAAGGGGTGATCAACAACGAATCGCTGCTGGAGGAGAGCTTCAACGACGGATTGTTGGAGTACCCTCACTACACGCGACCGGCGGTTTTTCGTGGGATAGAAGTGCCGGAGGTGCTGAGGTCCGGACATCATGCGGAGATATCCGCCTGGCGCCGGGCGCGGAGGATAGAGAAAACCAAACGGTTTCGACCGGATTTACTAAATCTTTCCGAAATGTCATAATGGCAGGAAAGTGGAATTGAAAATATACTGCATGTAAAGGGGAAATAGATGGATTTAATTCAGGCTGTTGAAGCGGAGCAGATGAAAGAGAACGCTCAGAATTTCCGAGTAGGTGACACCGTCAAAGTACACTTCAAAATAGTCGAAGGAACGACCGAAAGGATCCAGGTCTTCCAGGGGATTGTCTTGGCGATCAAGAACAGCGGACTCCGCAAGACTTTCACCGTGAGGAAGATATCTTACGGCGTGGGAGTAGAGAGGGTGTTCCCTGTTCACTCTCCCCGTATCGATAAGATCGAGGTAGTACGGCGCGGTAGGGTTCGCCGAGCGAAGCTTTACTATCTGCGAAAACGGGTTGGAAAAGCCGCCAAGGTCAACGAACTGATTCGCCGAAAGGATCAGATCAAAAAGGCCGGAGAATAGAGGCACCCATGTTTGAGCCGGCTTTTGGCTTGCTGCGACCGGGCCAGATTGGGCTTCGGTCGCTCCGCCTTGAGCACGGCTCAAAAATTTCCTTCCATGTACTAAAAAAGATTAACAGTAGAACCTGGCTCATATCGCTGCAGGGGCGCCGGCTCCAGGTGGAGTCGCGTACCGAGCTGCAGGTTGGGGGCAGGTTCCAGGCCACCGTCCTCAGGCAGTCCGGCCGAATGGTGCTCAAGATAAGGGAGCAGGCGATGGACGTGGCGAAGATTATCAACAGGCTCTCTCTCCCGGTAAACGACGGTTCAAAAATACTGATAGAGACCATTATGCGTCAGGGGCTGCCGCTTCATGAGGACAGTGTGCGTCGCCTGAACGATCTTTTTCGGGCCCTCCCCGTACAGACACGGCAAAGCGCCGCTGTTTTGATTCTTCTCCATGACAAGGGTATGCTGCCGACGGTCTCCCAGTTCAGTCGGCTCCTGTACCTCCTCGACGGTCCCACGCCGGAGAAGCAAGCCCGTCGGGCATCGAAAAAAGGGGCGGGGAGGGATGATCCATCAACGGCTGCCCGGGGTGACGGAGCTCGAGACGGCCGTTCCGTGCTTCGAGTCTTGAGAGAACGGATCAAGGCTGCCGGTACCGGAGATGAGCTCTTGCAGCTTTTTAACCACCTCAAAGCCAAGCACAACAACTGGATAGTAGTGCCTTTCAAATTCCCGGCAGATGAGCACGGTCCATCTGAGGGGGAGGGACGGCTGCGGCTGCACAGTGACTTGAACAGGCGGATCGACAAGTTCACCCTCTCGTTTTATGGGGCTCGCGATTTCCATTTCACCGGTGTCTTGCAAGGAGAGACGCGGCGGATCAGTTTATCCCTGGAGCACAGGCCACCGATGGAGCGGCAGAGGAGAATAATTTCACTGTTGCGGGAAAAACTCGGTAACCTGGGCTTCGAAATTGACGATACTATAAAAGAGGCGAGAAATTTTGCGCCTTTTCCCGGTGAAGATTTGCCGAGAGTCCAAAAGATTGATAAAATTGTATAGTTGATGATATGGAGGATAAGAAGGCTGTCGCCCTGAAGTACTATGGAGATCTGCCGGCCCCTTTTGTCACGGCTAAGGGCAAGGGGCCTACCGCCGAACGGATGCTAAAATTGGCACGCGAGAATGGGGTGCCCGTTCAGGATAGTCGGGACTTGGCACAGCTGCTTTTTGCAGTAGATCTGGGGGACTTCATCCCCGAGGAGCTCTACGAGTTGGTAGCCCAACTGTACGCATTCGTACTTGAGATACAGGATGAGTTATGAGGAATATTAAAGTCAGTGAGCTCACCGCGGGTCTAAAATTCTCCAAGCCCGTCTATATTGAGGGGGAAAACCTCTTGGTACCGGAGAACGTGGAGATCAAGCAGAAGGATATCGACCGCCTCAAGAGGTGGGGGGTCGAGTACGTTCAGTCCGAAGGTACTCAGGTGAGTCTGGAAAACGCCGCGGACGCGCGGTCCGATCTGCCAGTCGGTGAGACCCTGTTCGAGTACAAGCAGGCCGTAGAACAGGCGGATCAGATTTTTATCGATCTCTACTCCGGACGGCTTCCGGACAAGGAGATTATCAACGACACCGTTGAGAATGTGTTTCAGCTCTTGATCGCCCAGCCGGAGCAGTTGATCGGTCCGATGTTCAGTATCCAGAAGACCAAACACCATCTGTCCCAAAGCGCGGTGAACTGCCTGGTTCTCTCGGTGATGATAGGCCGCGGTCTCAAACTCCCCAGCTATCAGCTCATAAATTTGGCCACTGCGGCGGTACTCCACGATTCGGGGATGAGCCGTATCCCCCAGGCGATTCTAGACAAAAAGGGCGCCCTCAGCGAGAAGGAGCGCCAGCTGGTCAACACCCATACCATCCATTCCTATCGAATTATCAGCCGGGAGCTTGGATACCCCGAAGAGGTGGGGCGCACCGCCCTCTACCACCATGAAAGGTGGGATGGAAAGGGGTATCCCAAGCAGTTGAAAGGGAAGGAGATTCCTCTGACGGCCCGTATACTTTCAGTAGTCGACGCCTACGAGGCGATGGTCCGCGATCGTCCCTACCGAGATTCGATGATCGGATATCGCGCGATGCGACAGCTGCTCAACGACAACTCCCGGCGTTTCGATTCGGAAATACTCAAAGTATTCCTGAAAAGCATGGGGATCTACCCGGTCGGCAGCATCGTTATCCTCAACGACGGTTCGGTGGCCAGGGTAGTAGGCAACCACGAAGGTGTACCGCTCAGACCCAAGGTCAAGCTGCTAGTGAACAACTCTGGGAGAACCCTCGGCCCGGAGTTGCAGCGGATCATCGACCTCTACAAGGAGGCGAAATACTTCATCGTCAGAGCGGTCAGTGTCGGGGAGATAAAGAAGATGAGCAAGGTGGCGAGTTGAACCAAGAGCTGTCCTGGAGAGAGGGAGAGAGGATTGCCGCCGATCACCTGCGGGAGAAAGGCTGGAATATTTTGGAGCTCAACTTCCGCAATCGAAGCGGCGAAATAGATATTCTAGCGGCGAAGGGGAAGACCCTCGCCTGTGTGGAAGTGAAAACATGGCAGGAGGAGCTGGTGAACGACTTAGAGAGGGCGGTGAACTGGAAAAAGATCAGAACCTACGCCTCTCTGTGTCGTTACTATCTCTACCAAAACCCCGAATATTCGGGTTTTCGGGTACGATTCGACCTGATTTGGGTAGACCCCGAGGAGGGGAGGGTCGACCATATACAAGATGCATTCATGGAGAGCGCTTAGAATGGTTCGGATAGCTAAACAAACTGATCCTAGAAGGTTGGAAGAGTTAAAAAAGAAGATAAACAGCAAGCGCTATCTGAATACCGCAATAAACAGTCTGGCGGTAACAATCACCAAAGAGTTGTTACAGACCAAAGAGGGGTAAATAGGTGAGTAGGAGAAGTTCGTCTTCCAGTCGTGGCCGAAGGCGTGGTGGAAATCGCAACAACAGAAACAACCGGCTGTCCGTGGCCGATTCGGTAAAATTGAACTGCAGTCATTGCGGTAAGGAGATTAGACATCCTCACATTGCCCTGACCAATCCAGAGAACGGCGAGCCGATTCACTTCGATTGCGCGCTGCAGAGTATCGGCGAGAAGGAAAAACTCGGGGAGAGAGAAAAAATTTGCTATCTTGGTCAGGGTTCTTTTGGTATAATACAGTACAGCAATGCTTCAAATCGTAGTTTTGTCGTTAAAAAGCGTATTCCCTACGAGCGTAATGAGAACACCGTCTCTTGGCGCAAAACAATGCGCTACAATTTAGATGGTAACTAGTTGCTTACCATGTGAGGATGTATGTCGCTAAAGTTCGCGATCCTGGGCTTGCTCGACGAGGAGCCCCACTATGGGTATGAAATCAAACAAAAGTTTGAGCAGATGATGGGAAGCCTCTGGCCCATCTCTTACGGCCAGCTCTATCCCACCCTGCGAAAGCTGGCTGAAGAGAAGCTGGTGACCATGCAGACGGTGCAGGGCAAAAAAGCAGTCGAAAAAAACGTCTATTCCATCACCAACTCCGGGCGAGAACGCTTTCTCCGGTGGCTTGGAAAGAAGGATAAGAAGGATCAGTTGTCGATCAAGGACGAGTTCACCCTCAGTCTTTTTTTTCTCCACCGTTTAGAAAAGCAGCAGGCGGTGGAACTTCTGCGGCTCAAGGCGGAGGATGTGAAGAACCGAGAGCGCACCTACAGCGAGGAGATGAGAAGTCACGGTCCTATTTATAAGAAGTTGTTGACCAGAAAGATGCTGCTATACATCCAGGCCGAACAGGCTTGGCTCCAAGAGGTCATGGTCGAAATCAATATAGACTGTCCCGAAGCTTAGCGGAAAATTTAAAAATACCATCACGGTGATATAAGCCCTCCTTGCGCCCAAGCTGCCTACTCAGCCCTCGGCGTACTTCGGTAGATACTCATCTCCCCACTTCAGAGGCGTTTTGAAAAGTCGAAACCATATCGCCTTCTCGCTCGCCTCTAAGGGAAGCAGCGAGGCAAAGGGTCGGTGTACAAAACGCCGTGCTAAGAGGTTGTTCATCCAGCCCATATCACAGCCGGCCAGAGAGCCGTGGGTAGTTCCGCTTTTCGGCTCGTTCTCCCGGTAGGGCTTGATGAAGTTGTGGTGCATCCGGTAGATGCACAGTCTCTCTAAAAGGCAGCTGACGTTCTTAGCCACGTTGACCGTCTTGCGGACGTAGTTGACCACATCCTTTCTCAGCTGCCTGTCCATGTAGTTGACCGAGAACATGGCGTTGCCCCGCCCCGGCTCTTTGGTGGACTTGCGGTGCAGATGTACCACCCGGCCCTCGGCCATGAGGGTGGAGAGGTTGTGGTTGCGGTACAGACCTCTGGGATAAGCCTGGTGGTCATCGCTGTGGAGGTACAACTTTTCCTTGATACTCCGGAGAGTGAGGGAAGCTATCTTCTCAGCGAGGCGGCAAATAGACTTCTCCACGCCCTTCGGGTCGGGACGGCAGACCTGGTCGAGAAAGTTGCGGTACAGCCTCTGGGCGGCGCTCATGGTGCCCTTGCGCCGCAGGGTGGTGAAGTCCATCGCGTAGAAGAACTGGCTCTGCTTGCCGATGAGGATGTTCAGATGGTGGGGAAAGTATTTGCTGCGGGTGTAGCCCTCAAAGCCGTCGAAGGTAAGATCTTCATTGATATGCAGAGTCTCGGTGGCCAGGCAGTGCTGGGCGATGGACCAGCGGGCCATACGAAAGAGGCGGTTTTGCACCGAGCCGCGGGAGATCTCGAGGTTACGGGCCAGATCACGGATACCGGCGGTCGAGCGCAGCTGGCGAAAGATCTGCTCGTAGTCAACCAGGCGCTTGGCGTAATAATCAAGGGAAAAGCTCTGGGTGCTGAAGCTGTGGCCGCAGTGCTTGCACAGGTAGCGCTGCACCGAGCCGAAGCAGTCGGTCTCGTGGTGGCCGTCTTTGCGGTACCACTTCGCCGGGTGCTCACCCTCGTAGTGCATGGGGCATTCAGGGCGTGGGCAGAATGGGGGGACAAATTGGTAGCTTAAAAGCATAGGATACCTCCTTGGGGTTTTGGTTCTACTTAGTAAGAGGAGGTAATTCTTTATCCTGCTTCAAAAAATTGAGAACTTTTAAAAAAATCTTAAAAAAATGCGCTAAGCTTCGGGACAGTCTATA
>DSBN01000241.1 GCA_011046055.1 Sediminispirochaeta sp.
ATGGAGCAGGCTGCGCCGCGGCGGCCAAAATAGTCAAAGGTCCTAGGCGCCCCACAAACATAAGCAGTATTATCATCCCTTTCCCCAGGGAGCTCAGTTCTGAGGTCAGACCAGTGGACAAGCCTACGGTTCCGAAGGCCGAGACAACTTCGAAGATTATCCCCTCCAAGGGAGCGGCTTCGGAGAGGCTTAATACTATTGTCCCCAGCGTAATGGAAAATATTCCGAAGAAAAAGACCAGAAAAGCCTTATTGACGTGTGAGAGGTCGATCGAGTGAGCCCGGAGGATCACCGAGTCCCGACTCAAGAGCACCGACTTGAGGTAGACCAGGATGACGGCGAGGTTGTTGATTTTGATTCCCCCGGCGGTGCTCCCGGAGGCGGCGCCGATAAACATGAAGGGGACCATCACCAGCAGGGTGGTGACCGAGAGTTCGGCTATGGAGACGGTATTGAAGCCGGCGGTCCGTAGGGTTACCGACTGAAAAAACGAAGCCAGGTACTGGGTGCCGGTCTCCAGTTCAGCCAGGCTGCGACTGTGTTCGAGGCCGTAAAAAAGAAACATCCCGGTAATGATGAGGATGGGGGTAGCGACTGCGACCACGTAGGAGTTGAGGGCGATCCGTCGATGGGGACCTCCTCCGGGTTTGAAAAGCGCTTTTATCCTGGATCGGGTGATTTGAAAGATATCCGATATCACCGCGAAGCTGATTCCTCCCATAATTATCAGCAGCGGGATGGTCAGACTGACCAGGGGATTGGCGACATAATCCTCCATGCTGTTGCTGAACAGGGCAAAGCCGGCGTTGCAGAAGGCCGATACCGAGTGAAACACCGACCACAAGAGTCCCTGCTGCCAGCTCTCTACGCCGTGTCGGAAGGGGAACCAGAGCAGCATAGCTCCTATCGCCTCGATGCTCAGGGTGGAGACGATAATGATCCGCAAGCGGCGGGCGAGCATAGAGATGTTCTGTTCGCTGAGCATATAGCTGAGTAGCAGTTTGTCCTGGAACGAGACCTTCTGACGAACGGAAAAAATGGTGAAGTAGCTGATGACCATGATACTCAGGCCCCCGATCTGGATCAGGCTCAGAATGATTAACTGGCCCCATACGGTGAAAAACGTGGCCGTGTCGACGACGATCAGACCGGTTACACAGACCGCGGAGGTGGCCGTGAACAGGGCGTCGAGAAAGTTCAGCCCCTGTCCATCTACGGTGCTGAAGGGCATCATCAAGGCCAGAGCTCCGGTGAGTATGACCATCAGGAAACTGAACAGGATGGTCTGCGCCGGCTGGGCGCTGATACTCTCGAAGAACGATGAGAGTCGCTTCAAGCGGCTGAAAACCTTGAGCAATATGAAAATATTGCGCAGAAAGACGACTCCGAAGCCTATTTTACTCAGTTCTCGGGCATCACCACCGGGGAAAAAAATCTTGTTGTAGAAAAACAGGGCTACGAAAACCAGGAGGAAAAGCAGCTGAGGGATGTTTTCACGGAGGAAGGTTCCCAAAAATGGGGCGGATCTGAGTTGAGATGCGAGTTCCAGCAAGAGGAGAAACAGGATCAGGAAATCCAGGTAATAGACCGCCTCGGCCCACCTGCTGCCCGGCAGGGCGAACTCGACGAAGAGAGCGACAATGCTGAGCAGAAGGGTGCTAAGAAGGTAGAAGAATCCGTGCTTCATTACCCGCTAAGAGTACTACAAGCCCCGGTCGAATGCAATCTGGATTTAACCCACCGCCCCGTTGTAGTGTGAGCGCTTTTGAAACGGCGGAGTCGGGAATTAAGCATCAGGGAATAAAAATCAGCTTGAATACGAGGGGGAAAATCGATTAAGGTAGAGGGAAAGGTCGCATGCAATTGCACAACTGAAGTCAATACCTTGGGAGGGGGACTGTCGTGTCAGAACAGGTAAAAAACGCGCTGAAACCATTGGGACGCAAGATTTTTCTGGATAGGTACGCGCTGAAGGACGGAAGGAAGGAGAGCCTCAAAAAAAACGACACCGTTTTGGTGATGACCAACGCCGAAACCGGACAGCGAGAGGTCGGAACAGTGGTGGCCAAGAAGAACGGTCAGGTCGAAGTTCAGCTGGAAGACGGCAGCAAGCTGGAAAAACAGCTGGAACACGTGGACAAGCCCTTGGAGACCGATCCGGCGCAGATGATCGCCCGCGTGGCACGGGGTATTGCCGAAGAGGAGCCGGAGGAGGTCCGTGAGATGTGGCGCGAGCGTTTCCAGTGGCTCATGGAGGACTGGAAGTTCGTTCCCGGCGGGCGAATACTCACCGGTGCCGGCACGGAACAGAAACTCACCTACTACAACTGCTACGTTATTCCTTCTCCCAAGGACAGCCGCGGCGGAATCATGGACACCCTCACCCACATGACCGAGATCATGTCCCGCGGAGGCGGGGTAGGAATCAACCTCTCGAGTCTACGCCCGCACCACGCCTATGTGAAAGGAGTCAATGGCCGCTCCAGCGGTTCGGTCTCTTGGGGGGGGCTCTACAGTTTCGTCACGGGTTTGATCGAGCAGGGCGGAAGCCGTCGGGGCGCCTTGATGCTGATCCTGGATGTATGGCATCCGGACGTTCTGGAGTTCGTCAACAGCAAACGTGAGGCCGATAGGATTAGCAACGCCAATATCAGCGTTGCCATCACCGATGAGTTTATGAAGGCGGTGAAGGAAGACGGTATGTGGGAGCTGCGCTTTCCCGATACCAGTGACCCCGACTATGATGGGAACTGGAACGGGGACCTGCAAGCCTGGGAACAGGCGGGCGGAAAGGTCATCACCTACCGCCGGGTCAAAGCCCGAGAGATTTGGACCAACATCATCGAGAGCGCCTGGGCCAGCGCCGAACCGGGGATCTTTTTCAGCGACCGCTACAATGCGATGAGCAACTCCTACTACTACGCCAAAATCAACTGCACCAACCCATGCGGCGAACAGGGCCTGCCCCCGTGGGGGGTCTGCAATCTGGGAGCCGTCAACCTGGCCAAATGCGTGAAGGACGGTGAGGTAGACTGGGAGACCCTGGGCCAAGTGGTGCGTTATGCGGTGCGTATGCTGGACGATGTGATAGACAACACTCCCTACTTTTTTGAAGAAAACCGCACACAACAGACTTCTGAGCGAAGAATAGGGCTGGGTACCATGGGCTTGGCGGAGATGATGATACGGCTAAAAATCCGCTACGGCAGCAAGGAGAGCGAGGAGTTTCTGGACCGTCTCTACAAGTTTATCGCCGTGGAGTCCTATCTGGCCTCCAGCGAATACGCTGAGGAGAAAGGTTCCTTCGACTACTTCGACGCCGACAAGTACCTGGAGAGCGGCTTCATGAAGGGGATGCCCGAGGAAGTCCGAAGCGCGGTGCGGGAGAAGGGCATACGCAACGTCACTCTTCTCACCCAGGCGCCCACGGGAACCACCGGGACCATGGTGGGAACTTCCACCGGGATCGAGCCCTACTACTTCTGGGAGTGGGAACGGCGCGGACGGATGGGCTCCCATACCGAACGGGTGGACGTATACGAGCAGTGGCGGAGGGAGCACGGCGACGAAGCTCTTCCCGACTACTTTGTCACCGCCATGGACCTGAGCCCGGAGGAACACGTCCGTGTCCAGGGTGCGATACAGCGCTGGGTGGACTCCAGCATATCCAAGACCAGTAACATGCCCAAGCACTACAGCGTTGAGCAGGCCAAGGAGCTCTACGAGCTGATGTACGACCTGGGCTGCAAGGGCGGGACAATTTACCGCGATGGTTCCCGGGAGGAGCAGGTGCTGAACCTCAAGAAGGAGGAGAAGCTCCAAGAAGAAACCGAACCGGCCCAAATGGTCGAACCGGTCAAGTTCAGAGTCAGACCCACCGTCCTGCACGGCATCACTTACCGCAAGCATACCCCCATCGGCACCGCCTACATCACCGTCAACTCCGACGGCGCGCATATGAATGAGCCCTTTGAGATTTTTATCAACGTGGCCAAGGTAGGCTCGGACGTAGCCGCCGATGCCGAAGGCTTGGGCCGACTGATCAGTCTGATTCTGCGGATGCCCAGCCCCTTGAGTCCTGAAGAGAGGGCGGAGAACGTCATCGCCCAGTTGCGTAGTATCGGTTCCGGAAGACAGCGGGGTTTTGGGAAAAATCGGGTGATGAGTCTTCCCGACGCGGTAGCCCAGGCGATCGAGGAGCACATCGGCCGGGATCATCAGGAGAACTACGACTATCCGGTCCTACCCGACGAGGATGAGGAGAACGAGAAAAAACAGTTCTCCCTCTCATTCAACGAGCCTGCCGCCGATATCTGCCCGGTCTGCGGGAACGCAACCTTCATGTTCATCGAAGGCTGCAAGAAATGTCACTCCTGCGGTCACAGCGAGTGCTGAACCTGGTTTTGGAACCAGGAGAATAGAGCACTCATCCGGTTGCTGAAGGAGGATTCCATTTTTTTATAAAAAATCGGCAGATCCAAGACTTTGACGGTGTTCAGACCGTAGAAAACTATCCCCTCGTCGGTGGGAATCACCAGAAACTGCATAGACATGTTTTCCTTCCCAACAATGGGGAACAACATATAGGTCATAGTGGTGATGTTCACGATGCCCATCCGGAAATGATTTTCGGCGCTCTGATACTCCACTCGGGACCTGTTTTTCCCGAAGGTGAGGTCCTTCTGGTGGATGTAGACCGCGTCCAGCGGGGGGATCGAAGACACCAGAGGATCGGGAATTCGTTTTCGCTCTTCGGGGTTGTTGATCGCCCAGCACTCCTCGAAAAAAGTCCTCATTCTCTCTTGGCTGGCTGAATAGTACTCTATCCCTTCCAGACTACTCACGCTTCGCAGGATATTGTAGATCTCCAACATGAAGTTGTCCCGAGTCAGTCGGGTAAACTGCGGGTTGATATCCTCCCACCGAATCAAATAGAGAGATTCTACAGCTACCGTATAGTCGACACGGTTAGCCGCCTGTAGCAAGTCGACGCTCAACTGTACTCCTGGTACGTGGGACGGCTTTTCATCGGAGGTGAAGAAGCGGTTTATCCCCTCTTTGCCGGTGCTCAACTCTTGTTTCAGTAGCTGACGCGACTGCTGGGAAAAAAGCTGTTCGAATTTGGGGAATTCGGCAACAAAGGCGGGAGATTTTTCCGCCGCCGAGACGAGGCCGACGCCGAACATCATCAGAAATAGGGCTATGCTGTGTATCTTCATGGGATAAAAATAGTGCAAAAGTCTCGAATCTTCAAGGTAAGATAATAAGTACGTACCAATGTACGATATTACCCAGCGGAGGTGTGGAATTGATTTTTTCTCCATGGTATAAAAGAGCTACAAAAGCATATATAGGGAGGCTGCAGTATGCCGGTGAATCTAAAAGGACGAAGTTTGTTGAGCTTGAAAGACTACTCCCAGGCGGAAATTCTCTATCTCTTGAACCTGTCGGATGATCTGAAGGCAAAAAAAAGGGCGGGAGTGCAAGGTGATCTCCTGCAGGGCAAAAACATAGTACTGTTGTTCGAGAAGGCTTCAACCCGAACTCGAGCTGCATTTGAGGTTGCCGCCTTCGATGAAGGAGCACGGGTGACCTTTTTGACCAATAGCCAGATGGGAAAAAAAGAATCCATGGAGGACACCGCCAAGGTCTTGGGGCGCTACTACGACGGGATCGAGTTTCGCGGCTTCAAGCAGGAGACGGTGGAGATACTGGCCGCCCATTCAGGAGTACCCGTCTGGAACGGACTCACCGATCTCTACCACCCCACTCAGATTTTGGCGGATCTGATGACAGTACGGGAAAACGTGCCCAAACCGCTGAATCAAGTCAAATTCGTCTTCGTCGGAGATGCAAGAAACAACATGGGCCGGTCTTTGATGATCGGGGCAGCTAAAATGGGGATGCACTTCGTAGGGGTAGCCCCCTCGCAGCTCTTCCCGGATCAGGCTCTGGTCGATGAAATGCAGGAGGCCGCCGCCTATTCCGGAGCGAAGATCGAGTTCACCGAAGATATTGCTTCGGGGGTAAAGGACGCGGATGTGTTGTACACGGATGTCTGGGTCTCTATGGGTGAGGAAGAGCTGTTCGAACAGCGGATAAAAATGCTCGAGCCTTACAGAGTGGATATGAAGATGGTCAAAGCCACTGGCAACGACGATGTGATTTTTATGCACTGTCTGCCCTCTTTTCACGATACGGAGACTCAAATCGGCCGGGAGATCAAAGAAAAGTTTGGTTTGACCGAAATGGAGGTCTCCGACGAAGTGTTCCGCAGTAGGCATTCGGTGGTCTTCGATGAGGCGGAGAACCGGATGCACACCATCAAGGCGGTGATGGTGGCAACAATCGGGAATGTTTGAGATAGGCACTGAAAGAGTACCGATCAAGGTATGGGCGGATAGGCTTGAACCGGGCGGCTTGCAGCAGGCGAAAAACATCGCCAATCTGCCTTACGCCCACCACCATGTAGCCCTCATGCCCGACGCACACGAAGGTTTTGGGATGCCCATCGGCGGTGTACTTGCCACCGTCGATGCGGTGATTCCCAACGCCGTTGGAGTGGACATCGGATGTGGGATGACTGCAGTACGCAGCTCCCTGGAAAAAATCCCGCCTTCTGAGTTGCAACATCTTATCGAAACCATAAAAAATCTCATTCCCGTCGGTTTCAAGCACCATAAAGATCCACAACCTTGGTCGGGATTCCAAAACGCCCCGGATCTCCCGGTGGTTCACCAAGAGCTCGATTCGGCCCGCCGTCAATTGGGAACCCTCGGCGGCGGAGGAGTATTTTGCGGCGATGAGTTTCGCTCAAGACTTCGCTGCTGCCTCCCGCGCCCGTATGATGATGAAGGTAAAAGAGGTTCTGCTTGACTTTTTCCCGCGCGTGGATTTCTCAGAAGAGGTCAACATCCATCACAACTTCGCCGCAATTGAGCGGCACTTTGGACGGGAATTGGTACTTCACCGCTAGAGCAAGCGGGGGTACTGCACAGCCTGCGGACAAGCCAGGATCTTGACGAGGCCGCCGGTGCCTACAAAGATATCGGCGTGGTTATGTCTCTACAGCGGGATTTAGTACGGCCTCTGGTTGAACTGAGTCCTCTGGCGGTGATCAAGGGATAATGTCCAAGCTTCGAACCACTCCAAAAGGCTTTGATTTATAGGCCCGTCTCTTTTAGAATTAGTTTCACAAGACGCTTCGCGGCATTCGATACAATGAAAATCGCCAAATACGGTAATTTTCATATGAAATGGACAACAAAAATTTAGGAGAGCTATAGTGATGAAGCTATTTTTTCTGCAAAAAACAAACAGCCTATGGGAAAGGCTCCTGGAGCCGATCCGGAGCGAGTTTCCCGACCTGGAGATTGTTACGGATCTGAAAGAGGCTCACCGAAGGGTCGATGAGGCCGATATAATTGTCGGTGGTAAGCTAGGACGGGAGATCTTTGAGCGAGCAAGGCGGCTCAAGCTGGTGGTGGTGCCCTTTACCGGGGTGAATCACCTGCCTTTAGACCTATTTAAAGAACGGGGAGTCCGGGTGGCCAATTCCCACGGTAACGCCTGGTATGTAGCCGAGAGAACCGTAGCGATGATATTGGCCTACTATGGGAAGATTATCTCCTATCACAACGATTTGACCAAGGGACAGTGGCACGGCTTCTGGGTTGGACAGGGCTTGAATGACACTTGGGAGTCGGTGGACGGGAAGACCGCGGCTATCCTCGGTACCGGGGAGATCGGCAAATACGTCGCTGCTATGCTCAAAGCCTTTCGGGTCACCTCCGTAGGGTTTAAGCGGCAGCAGAACAAAGAAAAGCTGCCCCACTTCGACACGATCGTCTACGATTTGGACGAGGCTATAGATCGATCCGATATTGTGGTGATTGCCCTGCCCTCTACCCCGCGGACACAAGGGCTCTTTGACGCCCAACGCCTTTCGAAAATGCAAAATAAGCTCTTGGTAAACGTCGGACGAGGGGATATTGTAGATGAGAAAGCTCTTTACCAGGCACTTCGGGAAGGGACGCTCGGAGGCGCGGCAATTGACTGCTGGTACAATTATCCCAAGGAGGGAACCGTCGGGTTTCCTTCCTCCTACCCGCTCCACGAGCTGGAGAACATAGTCCTATCTCCGCACGCCGCCGGTTTTACCAGTCAGGCAGCCCGGAAGGGAATCGAACAGGCCTGTGAGAATATCGCCTCCTTCTTAAAAAATGGGGCCCCCCGCTTTGAAGTGGATCTCGAGGAGGGGTACTAGACCATCAAAAAAAAATGTCCAAGCTTCGTACCACTGAATAAAAAGTGCCTCCTGGAGAAAAAAATATTACCTTATGGATAGAGGAGGCTATTTTTGAGCAAAACAATGGAGTACAGCACCCTGGGGGGCGGATGTTTCTGGTGTATACAGGCCGTCTTTGACCAAGTCCCCGGAGTCTTGGAGACGACAGTCGGCTACGCCGGAGGGCGGACGCAAGATCCCAATTACGAACAGGTTTGCGGCGGTGACACCGGACATGCCGAAGTGGTGCAGATCGCCTTCGACCCGGAGAGGATCGATTTTTCTCAGATTCTGGACTACTTCTGGAGGGCTCACGACCCCAC
>DSBN01000120.1 GCA_011046055.1 Sediminispirochaeta sp.
ATATACGTGACCCCGATCACCAAAGCCGCCCAGCCGATATGCCGGTAGGCGGCGAAAAAGAAAATCGTAAAAAGGAGCAGCGGTAATCCAATGAGGAGTAACAGGAGTCGTTGGCTGAAGTTGCTCATGATGTTCCACCAAACTTTCTTTTCCTGTTGGAAAAGTCTTTCACCGCCTGCTGCAAGTCCTCGCCCTCCCAGTCGGGCCAGAGCTTGGGAGAGAAATAGAACTCCGAGTAGGCGCTCTGCCAGAGCAGGAAGTTGCTGATTCGCTGCTCGCCGGCGGTGCGAATAATCAGATCCGGGTCAGGAACTCCGGGGTTGTCCAAATAACGGGAGAAACTCTCGGGGCTGTACTCGCGCTGTTCCACGGTTTCAGCCTCTTCCCAGCGTTTGAAGCCGCGGATGATCTCATCTCGGCCGCCGTAGTTGATGGCCAGTATAGCGGTGATTCTCTCGTAGTCCTTGGTCTCGTCCACCACCCGTCGGATTTCCTTCCGCACCTCCTGGGGAAGTCCCTCCAGATACCCCGTATGTAGTACCCTGATCTGGTTGCCGTGGTAGAAGTCCCGCTCCTTTCTCATGTGACTGACCAGGAGCTTCATCAGAAAATTGACCTCCTGGGGAGGACGCTTCCAGTTTTCGGTTGAGAAGGTGTAGAGGGTAATGTACTGGATGCCCATGGGGATGGCGGCGCGCATGATCCTCTTGGCGGTGCTGATGCCGTTGCGGTGGCCGTAGGTACGCGCCTTGCCCCGTAGTTCGGCCCACCGACCGTTTCCATCCATGATGATTCCGATGTGCTGTGGTACCAGGGCTGCTGTATCCGCCACTATACTTCCATTATCTCCTTTTCTTTCTCTTCGAGCAGGGAGTTCATCCGTTCGCTATATTTGTCGGTGAGCTTTTGGATCTCATCGGTAGCTCTCTTCTCGTCGTCCTCGCTGATGTCACCGTTTTTCATGAGTTTTTTTAGCTCATCGTTGGCGTCGCGCCGGATGTTCCGAACCGCCACCTTGCTCTGTTCGGCGGTGTTTTTGGCCATTTTCACCAGCTCTTTTCGCCTTTCTTCGGTGAGAGGGGGAATCTGGATGCGAATGACCTTGCCGTCGTTGCTCGGGTTGACCGAGAGCTCGGACTTTTGGATAGCCTTTTCGATTTCGTTGAGCAGGCTCTTGTCCCAGGGCTGGATCACCACCAAGCGGGCTTCGGGGACGGAGATGGTGGCCGCCTGATTCAGCGGAGTCGACTGACCGTAGTAATTTACCTTGATCCGTTCGAAAAGACCGGCCGACGCACGACCGGTGCGCATGGAGTTGAACTCGTCCTCCAGGGTGGCGTAGCTTTTTTTCATTCTCTCTTCGGCATCTTGAATGATCATATCTTGCATTGTCTCTCTCCTATTACGAAAATAGCCGGGTACGGCTATTTTCGTTGTTTTGGTTGCCGCGAAGCGGCATGCGAAAACTAATTCGATTGTCGCGAAGCGACATAAGATACTATAAAAAAAAGACCGCTCATTGAGGTTCTTGAGCGGTCTATTGTATCACGATTTTTTAGGCTTCGTCGCCGACTTTGTAGTAGATATAATCAAGTATTTCCAAGCTTCCGCCGGCTGACTTAGCTACCTCTTTCATTTTCTTCTCGACGCTCAGCTTCTCTTCCTTGACAAAGCCCTGGTCGAGTAGACATATCTCGGAAAAATGTTTGTTCATTTTGCCCTTGACGATCCCTTCCAGGACCTTCTCCGGCTTGCCGAGACTTTCGGCCTGCTTTCGGAAGATCTGTTCCTGCTCCTGTTTGTAGGACTGGTCAATAGAGTCTTGCTTGAGAAAGAGGGGGTTGAAAGCGGCGATGTGCAGGGCACAGTCGAAGGCAAACTCTTGAACCTCCGGCTTCGCCAACGTTTCCTTAGAATCGGCCTTGAACTTCACCAGGACGCCGATGCTGCCTTCGCCGTGGATGTACTCCTTGACCATCTCGTTCTCGCCGATCGAAAGGGTGCTAAAGCGCTTCAACTCCATATTTTCCTTGATGGTGCTGATCGCCTCTTTGATTTTGTCGTCGAGTACCTGACTTTTTTCGGTCAAACCCTCGGTGATAATGGTATCGGCAATATCTTCGCCCATGGCGATGAAGTCTTTGTTGCGGGCGACGAAGTCGGTCTCGCAGGCGATCTCGACCACCGCGGCTCCGTCTTCGCCGACTTTGGTGAAGATTCGTCCCTCGTTGGTGGCGCGGCCGCTTCTCTTGGCCGCCGCGGCGAGACCCAACTCTTTGAGGTGTTTCTCGGCTTTGGCGAAATCGCCTCCGGCTTCGGTGAGGGCCTTTTTGCAGTCCAGCATTCCGGCACCGGTTTTCTCTCTTAGTTTTTTTACGTCCGCTGCTTTTATATCCACGGTTCTCTCCTTATCTTTGTCTTTTTATACACGGTCGATTCTCGACTACTCCTCGTAGAGTTTGTCTTCGTCGACCAAATTGGCCGCCTCAGGGGCGATCTCCGCGGCGGGCTCATCGTTGGCGGGGGCCTCTTCCTTGACTTCCTCTTCGCTATAATCTTCGGCGGTGAACTGGGCGTCGGCCTCCGGGGCGTCCTCGGAAAAATTCTCGTTATTTACCACTTCGCCGAGGCTGGCGGTCTCGAAATCTTCGTAGGTTGACTCTTCCTCTTCGGGTTCCGGAGCCTTTTCCTCTTGCTGCCCCTCATCCTCGTCCTGGAGGGTCTCAATGATCTGAATACCGATTTCGTTGTCCGCGTCGATCACCGCGTCGGCGATGACCTTGGTAAACAGAGAAATAGCGCGAATAGCGTCGTCGTTGCCGGGGATAGGGTAGTCGATATCGGTGGGGTTACAGTTGGTATCAACCACGGCGATGATGGGTACTCCCATCCGCTTGGCCTCGGCCACGGCGATCGCCTCTTTGCGAGTGTCAATGATGAATATCGCACCGGGCAGTTCTTTCATGTCTTTGATACCGCCCAGGTTTTTTTCGAGTTTCTGGCGTTCTTTGTTGAGTTTGGCCACCTCTTTCTTGGTCAGACTCTCAAAGGTACCGTCGACCTCCATCTTGTCGATCTTTTTGAGCCGGTGAATCGACTGCTTGATGGTGCTGAAATTGGTGAGCATACCGCCAAGCCAGCGGTTGCTCACGTAGAACATCCCGCAACGCTGGGCTTCTCGCTCAATGGCCTGTTGGGCCTGTTTTTTTGTTCCCACGAAAAGAATGGACTTCCCGTGTTTTACCTGTTCGCGAACCAGGTCGTAGGCCTCTTTGATGGACCCGATAGTTTTTTGCAGGTCGATGATATGGATCCCGTTTCTCTCGGCGAAGATGTACTTCTTCATCCGCGGATCCCAACGTTTGGTCTGGTGACCGAAATGCACGCCCGACTCCAGCAGGCTCTTCATACTTACTACAGACAAGTGTCTCCTCCTTCAAATCCGACGGAATCGCCCACCACGTGGGCGTTGATAATCCGTCATTTCCTTCGTTTTTTCTCACCTCGAGCGGACCGGACACACGACTATTCAGCCGCCAATCCCCTATACGGTGGAAGATTATTTCGGGGTATAGCCCCGTTCACGTAAGATGCCATAAAAGAGCTGAATTGGCAAGCCCATGATGTTGTAGTAGCAGCCCTCGATGGCTTTGATAAAAACCGCGGCTCGCCCTTGGATTCTGTAGGCCCCGGCTGCTCCCCGCCATTCGCCGCTGTCCAGGTACCATTTGATTTCCTCCTCGGTGAGGCGGTCCATTTCGACCTGACTGACGGCGCGGCGTTGGATTATGGCGCTGTATTCTTGCTTATCCGGCTGATCGACCCCGGCTTCCTCGGCGGTACCGGGCCAGAAGGAGAGGGCGGTGATCACCCGGTGGCTTCTTCCAGAGAGCCTTCGCAGGGTCTCGGCGGCATCGCTACGGTTTTCGGCCTTACCGATGAGCTCTCCGTCCAGGTCGATGACGGTGTCGGCGCTGAGTACCGGATGTCTGAGGTACCTTGGACTCGATTCGAGTAC
Organism: Sediminispirochaeta sp.; assembly: GCA_011046055.1. Classification (GTDB taxonomy): domain Bacteria; phylum Spirochaetota; class Spirochaetia; order DSM-16054; family Sediminispirochaetaceae; genus DSBN01. The sequence goes on from DSBN01000120.1 coordinate 4,019, forward strand.
GCTCCGCAGCTTCATTTCGGCCAAGTACTCCGCTTGAACCGCGGGGCTGCGGTGGTCGAACCGCTCCTCGTAGGGCGGGGAGAGCCATTGGAAGGGAATCTCCAGAAGCCGGAGCAGCTCTCGGCGTCGGGGGGAACTCGAAGCGAGGATCAGGGGAAGCTCTTCATCGAGTTTTAATACTCCATTTCTCTTCATAAGCGTCTCAGAATAAAAAAGGATCCCGCGGCACCGAGAATCGTACCGGGATTCAGGACAAGGCCGAGGGCCAAGACGTGGAGGTCGAAGCCCACTGGTCCCAATCCGAGGTTGAAGAAAATACCCAAGTAGCTGAAAAGGCGCTCGGCAAGCTCCCAGAAGAGGGTTCCCGCCAGGGCTCCCAACAGGATGAAGTTGACAAACAGGCGTCGTTTTGATCGTTGGTACTTCATAGCTATACTCGGCTCTCCAGGGCTTCTTTTTCAAGCAGCAGCTCTTCCCAGCGTCGGGAGAGTCTTTGATGCTCCCTCTCGCTCTCCTCCAGCTCGTGCTGGAGCTTTTTTATGCTTTCACCGTCGGAATATACCTTTGGGTCGGCCATTCGCTCCTGAATTTCCCTTTGTTGCTCTTCATTCTCCTCCAAGCTCCGCATCAAATCGCTCTCTTCGGTTTCGAGTTTGCGCAGTCTGTTTTTCTGCTGTCGGGACTGCTGGTAGTCGTCTTTGCTGGAAGTCGATTCTTGTTCTACCGCATCGGGGGTTCCCCTGGTCGATGAGGAGCCCTCCCGCTCGTCCGTTCGCTCTCGTGCCAATCGGTACAGGTAATATGCGTAGTCCCCGGGAAAGTCTCTGGCCTCTCCGCCGCCCAATTTTAAGACCCGACCGGCCAGCTGTTCGATAAAATAGCGGTCGTGGGAGACGAATATCAGTGTTCCGTCGAAGGACTTCAACGCGTCGAGCAACACGTCCTTAGAATGGATGTCCAGGTGGTTGGTCGGTTCGTCGAGGATCAGCAGGTTGTGGGGCTGCATCAGCATGCGTAGTAGGGCGACCCGGCTCAGCTCCCCGCCGCTGAGTACATTCAGGGCTTTGTAGATGTCATCCCCCTGAAACAGGAAGGCGCCCAGAAGGTTTCGAAGTCGAGGTACCAGCTCGGTAGGAGCCTCTGATTCGAAGAGTTCGATAAGAGAGCTTTCGCTCCGTTCCAGCTCGCTCTGTTCCTGGGAAAAGTAACCCAGATCAACACCGGCGCCGTAACGTACCTGTCCTCGGTAATTCTGATCCTGACCGGAGAGTATCCGCAGAAGGGTGGACTTGCCTGCTCCGTTGGGACCGGTGACCACCAGCTTCTCGCCCCGCTGCAGGGTGAAGCTCAGGTTCTGGAGGACGTCTATTCGATCGTAGGACTTTGACAGCCCCTCCACCTCCAGGACGATTTTCCCCGAGTGTGGAGCGGGGGGGAAGGAGAAATGGATACTTTTCATGTGGCTGGGGATCTCGATGCGCTCCATCTTCTCCAAAAGTTTTATCCGGCTCTGGACCTGTTTGGCCTTGGAGGCGTTGTAACGGAACTTCTGAATGAAACCGTTCAAGCGATCGATCTCCTCCTGCTGTTTTTCATACTCTCGGGACAACTCTTCGAGCTCCGCATTCCGTCTGCGCAGGTAGTCCGAGTAGTTGCCCGGGTATCTTTTTAACCCGCCCATGAAGAGCTCATAAGTCTCGTTCACCGTGGTGTCAAGAAAGTATCGGTCGTGGGAGACGATCATAAAACCGCCGCTGTAGTCGCCGAGAAAGTCCTCCAGCCAGTTGCGGGCTTCCAGGTCAAGGTAGTTCGTCGGCTCGTCAAGCAGCAGGATATCCGGATGCTCTAAGAGCACCTTGGCCAGGGCGATACGCATCTGCCAGCCGCCGGAGAAGCTCTCCGCGGGACGCTGGAAATCCCCCGACTGAAAGCCCAAGCCGGTGAGGACCTGTTCTATCTCTTTCTCTCGGTGGTAATAGTCGGCCCGCAACAGCTCCTCTTCCAATTCGTGCTGCCGTTCCAGAAGGAGTTGGATTCGTCGATCGTTTTTCTCCGTAGAGGAGAGTTGGTGCTCTACATCGGACTTTTCCCGAGCCATCAGGTGGAGGCGTGAGAAGGCCGACTCGGCCTCGTCGTAGAGACTCTTCGTCCCATAGGATCGTCCGCTTTGGGGCAGGTAGGAGACTCGGGTGCCTTTTTGTACGGACACGCTCCCCCCGTCGGCTTTGATCGAGCCGGTGAGCAGCTTCATCAGTGTGGACTTGCCGCTGCCGTTGCCTCCGGTGAGCGCCGCTTTTGATTCCGTGGTGAGTGTGAGCTGAACTCCACTAAGGATCGCTCGATCCCCAAAGAATAGCTCCAGATCATTTGCTTGTACGGTCTTCATAATCTTCGTTGCGTTAATCGTCTCTAGAAAAAGCCATGATCAGCGGTGTGCCGCTTCTCTCGGTGACTACTCTTTCATCTACATTTTGCGGTGGCACGTATTCCAAACGCAGTCTTTCGTTCTCCAAGCTGTAGAGGAAGAGTATCGGTTCGTTCGGGGCTAGAGAGTACCGTAGAGCCAGGACCCCTTGGTAGTCTTCCTTGAGACTGGGGGCGAGAAAATGGTCGAAGCTCACCCGGCCCTCCCGATAATTCGGGTTGGGAATCACCGTCGGCACCAGACGTTGGAAGTCCTGCCAGAGGAATTTGTTGTCCTCTTGGAAACTGATGCTGCCATAGGCGCTGCCGGTGTAGCGTGGTCCCTTTTCAAGAAGATCTTGAAACAGCGCTTCTCGTCGCTCTGTCTCCCCCTGCCGGATATCTTCGATCTCTTCATCCTCTATATAGATGAAACTGTAGTCTCGCTGTTGATCTTCGTCAGTGAAGATAGTCTGGATCTTATCTTTGCCGCGGAGTACCACCTCCAGTTCATCGGGCATGAACAGGTAGCGTGAATCTCGAGTCCGCTTGATCGAATCGTATTGGAAAGTGAAGCGGCGATCGTGCATTCTGATCTCGATCTCTTGCTTCTCAAGATCGGGAAAAAAGCCGTAGTCAGTGGAGAAACGGTCGAGCCTGATCCGCTCGTTTTCGACCATCTCTTCGAAAGACTCCGGCCTATAATCTCGCTGAAGAGCCTCTTTGATCTCGCTCAAATCGGGGCCTTCCTGCTCCTCCGGCTTGGCGGTGATGTCAAAAATCTGGAGGTAGTAATCGAAGCTGTAGCCCTCGGTCCCGTCTTTGGTGAGTACCCGGTACCAATTTCCCGGTTGGCCGGAGATTTCATCCTCTTTTACCAACTCGAGGATCTTTATCTCCTGACCGGGGCGCATTCGATACACCCTTTTGGCGCTGCTGTCGGGGCTTTCGCGAATGGCTAAACCATCCCGGAGGTTGCGGGCCCAGATATTGAGGTACTCACCGTACTCCTCGGCTCTCTGCCGGGCTTCTGACCGTTTTTTGAAAAACTCAATTCGCCACGTATCTATTTCGTACCGTCCATCGCCGTCGACCGGTGTAACGGTGTAACTCTCTCGCAGATCCGATCGATCGGTGATCTCCACCACCGTAGTATTGGGCAGTGAGTTCTGGTCCGGGGAGAGCAGAACCACGCCGTAGCCGCCGCTGCTTTGGCCGCAAGAAAAAAACAGGGATAGTGTAAGCACGCTGATAATGGACAGCGTGAGTTTTTTTCCATTTCCATAAGAGAAAGATAACATAAAGAGCCTCCCCTAAAATGTATAGCCCAAAAATCGGAGACTCGTCAATGCGCTGTTTTCTAACTGTTCGAGAATGAGGTAGTACTTTTTTGTTTCTCTGACAGAGCTGTCTTAAATAAAAATTGACAGATATCTATTTTATAAGTATTATTGTTTTATATCGATATTATTTTTTCTAAATCAATTGAGAATTGGACAGATAATGATGAAAAGCAAAAAAGAGCTTGTATATGAGAAGCTTCGTTCACAGATAATTGCGTGCCAGCTTCAACCGGGTGAGCCAATTAACGAAGCCGAGTTTGCCGAACGGTTTGGAGTGAGCAAGACACCGATACGCGAAGCGATTCGCCAGTTAGATAGAGAAGGGCTGGTGGACAGTATACCCGGGAGGGGATCCATCATCTCCTATATCTCTTCAGGGGATATCTACGAGACTTTTGAGATTAGGGAGATTATCGAATGCGGAGCTGCCCGTCTAGCGGCGAAACTCACGAATAAAGAGCGGCTGATCAAAAAAAGAGACGAGTTAAAAGAGCTCAAGGGAAAGTTGACAGCTGAAGATGAACCTCAGCACTGGAACGACTACAACGATATTCACGCAGAAATTATCGACAGTGTCGCTAACAAAAGATTGTCGAAAATGTATCGAGAGATTCTCGACAATATCGAACGCATTAGAAACAATTTCGGCCATCGATTCTCCGGACGAAGGGTGGAGCATATTATCGAGGAACATATAGATA
>DSBN01000191.1 GCA_011046055.1 Sediminispirochaeta sp.
ACCCTGGAGATACTTAAAGGAATTCGCCGACGCTACGAGGAGTACCACCACGTCCGCTACGACGACGAGGCTCTGGAAGCCATTGTCGACCTGACCGACCAGTATATCAACGACCGACACCAGCCGGACAAGGCCATCGACGTGCTTGACGAATCCGGCGCATTCAGCCATATGGAGAGTTTTCGACGGAAGTTTGGCCGCTCCTTGGATGGGGAGAGCGGGGAGAAAGATTTTCTCCAGATCGACCGCGGCGTGATTGAGCACGTGATCGCGGGAATCGCTCGGGTTCCGGAGAGACGGGTTTCCAGCCAGGAAGTGGAGCAGCTGAAGAATTTGGAGAGACGGATCAAGGAGTACGTCTTCGGTCAGGATGAAGCGGTGGATACGGTGGCCAAGGCGGTGAAACGGTCGCGGGCGGGCTTCTCCAAAGCAGAGCGTCCGGTATCGTCGCTTCTGTTCGTCGGACCCACCGGGGTAGGCAAGACCGAGCTGGCCCGGCAGCTGGCGGAGGTGCTGGGGGTCAACTTGATCCGTTTCGACATGAGCGAATACCAGGAGAAGCACACCGTCAGCCGCCTGGTAGGTTCGCCGCCCGGATACGTGGGATACGAGGAGGGTGGGCTGCTCACCGACGCGGTACGCAAGCAGCCCCACGCGGTACTTTTGTTGGACGAAATCGAAAAGGCTCACCAGGATATATTCAACGTGCTGCTGCAGATTATGGACTACGCCACCCTCACCGACAACAGCGGGAGAAAAGCCGATTTTCGAAACATCGTACTGATCATGACCAGTAACGCCGGCGCCCGGGAGCTGGACAAGCCGATGATCGGTTTCGGCGAACGACGAGTCACCGAAGCGGCGATCAACGAAGCGGTGGACCAGATATTCAGCCCTGAGTTCCGCAACCGTCTGGACAAGGTGGTGACCTTCCAAAGGCTGCCACGGGAGATCGTGCTGCAGATCGTAGACAAGGAGATCCGCGAGTTCAACCAGCTGTTGGACGACAAGGATGTAAGCCTCGAGGTCACTCCCGCGGCTCGAAGCTGGTTCGCCGAGGAGGGCTATTCCGCCGAGTTCGGCGCGCGCAACGTAGCCAGGCTGATTCAGGAAAAGATCAAAGACTTCTTCGTCGATGCGGTACTCTTTGGCGAACTGCAGCACGGTGGCCGAGCCGTGGTGGATCTGGAAGACGGAGAGATTGTGATCCATGCTGAACCTCGCTGATGCTCCGATTCTGGGAGCCGACCAGAGGCTCATTTTCAGTCTCTACGACCCTTCGCCACTGGGTATTGTGGCGATCCACGGCAATCTCTCCCCAGGGGTTCTGCTCTCCGCCTACCGGCAGGGAGTTTTTCCCTGGTACGACGACGAGAGCCCAATCCTGTGGTGGAGCCCCGACCCGCGGTTCATCCTGCGGACGGATAGACTTCACATCTCAAAGACGAACCGCAAATTCTTGCGAAACTGCCCCTTCAGCTTGAGCGTTGATCGAGCCTTCCCCCGGGTCATCAGACACTGCGCCAAGGTGCCCCGGGAAGGGCAGGTCGGCACCTGGATCGTATCGGAGATGGAGGAGGCCTACAACGAACTGCACCGTTTGGGATACGCCCATTCGGTGGAAGTGTGGCGAGGAGAAAAACTGGTCGGAGGCCTCTACGGTGTATCTTTGGGGAGGGTCTTTTTCGGTGAGTCCATGTTCTCCTTGGAGAGCAACGCTTCCAAGAGCGCCTTTATCCTGCTGACTCTGGAGCTCCGAGAGAGGGGCTTCCGCTTGGTGGACTGCCAAGTCTACACGCGGCATTTGGAGAACTTTGGCGCCGAGGAAGTGCCGCGGGAAGAGTTCCTGGCTCTGCTGGCCGAGGGCTTGCGTGGTGAAACACTGAAGGGGCCATGGAGCGAGATGCTCGACCTCGACGGACTGCGACGACGCATCTTTGGCGCTTCACGGCCCCTCTCGCGTTAAAAACTTGAGCTTATACCATGCTCGCCAAAACAAAACTGAGCGGAATGGTGAAGACGCTCAGGGCGGTGGAGAGAAGCACAATACTTTGGGGGTCTTGGGCTTGCACACCGTAACGGGCCGGCAGAACGTAGGAGAAGACCGCCGCCGGCAGACTCGCCGCTACAATCACCACCGTTTTGTAGAGCCCCTCCAGGTCGAAGATGATGGTCGCCAGCCAAGCAATGCAGAAACCGCCGATCATCCGCAGCGCGATCCCCCAGAGTACGTGGGCGTCAATCTTGGGTCTGTTGGCACTCAGCGAGACTCCGACCACGAAAGCCGCCAAGGGGGCCGCGGCGTTCCCGGCGAATCCGGCGGTCTCGACTATTACCGGCGGTAGGGTCAGCCCCGAGAGTCGGGCGGCGAAGCCGAGGGCCAGGGCCCAGAGGATGGGGGAGAGCAGCGAGAGTTTGAGACCCCGCAGACGGAAGCCGCCGCCGACGATAAAAAATCCCAGGGTGAAGATGAAGATGGTCTGGAACTGGTCGAAGACGATGATGATGTTCATCGCCTCGTCTCCGCTCCAGAGTTGCATCAGGGGGATGCCCAGGAAGCCGGAGTTCATGAAAACCACCGGCATCCCCAGGGCTCTTAGGTCGGCGCCCCGGATCCGGCAGTACGCAAAAGCCAACAACAGCAGGGCAGCCACCATGAAAACTACCGTGCCCAAAAGATCCCTCATATCCGCCAGCTGCAGGTCCGAGCGGTAAAGGCTGACTAAGACCAGCAGGGGCATAAAAAAGTCGGTCAGGATCCGGGTGAGAGTCTCCTCATCTACGGAAAAGAAAGCTCCCATCAACCATCCCCCGGCGATGACCACGAAAAGGGGCAGCAGCACGACGAAGGTGTCCACAAAGTAGGAGGTCATTCATCCCTCCTGGCTATAGAAAACGCTGCCGCCCACAAACTCTCGCAGTATCGATGTCCGCGGGACCAGGTGGCTCGGTACGGTTGAAAAGTTTTCCAGAAAAGCCAGCAGTCGACGAGCCTCGTTGTAGGCTTCGTGGTGGGGTTTGACCGTCCGTAGCTGCGACTCTACGTAGGGCTTGAGCACCGCCAGCTCGTAGTCCAGGGCCGAATTGAAGGCGGCCTCGGCCCGGTTTTGAAAGGGGAAGATATTTTTGTTCTCCCCGCGACGAACGGAACTCCACATATTGAGCGTACCCAGAGCCGGGGTTCCGCGGAACTGGTGATCCCGGACGATTCGGCGGATCAATCTGTTGTCGGTGGTGGAGATTCGGTTGTGGTCGTCCAAGTTGAGCTGGGTCAGCGCCGAAATGTAGATGCGGAACTTTTTCTCCTCCGGAATATTCGGGGTCAGATCGGGATTCAGCCCATGGATGCCCTCCATCAGCAGGATGCTGCGGGAGGAGAATTGTAATTTTGTACCGTAGTCTTTGGGGCGTTGAAGTTTGAAATCGAAGATAGGAATCTCCACTTCCTTTCCGTCGAAAAGCTGCATCAGGTGCTGGTTGAGCAGCTCCACGTTCAGCGCGTGGAGATCTTCGAAGTTGGGCTTGCCGTACTCATCCAGCGGGGTGATGTCGCGCGGCAGGAAGTAGTCGTCCAGACCGATTATTACCGGATTGAAACCCAGCACGCGCAACTGTATCGCCAAACGCCGAGTGAAGGTGGTTTTACCGGACGAAGAGGGGCCGGCGATCAGCACCACTCGTACCTCATTGCGGCGTTCCTGTATCTGGTCGGCGATGAGGGATATTTTTTTCTCGTGCAGAGCCTCGGCCACTTGGATGAAGTGCTGGACCTCCCGCTGTTCCACCATCTCGTTGAGTCGACCGGCGCAGTTGACGTTGAGGATCTTGCCCCAAGCCTTGTACTCTCGGTATATCGAAAAGAGTAAGGGGTTGTCGTCGAAGGGGCTGATCCGGTCGGGACTGTGGGCCTGTGGAAAACGGAGCAGAAAACCGGGGGCGTAATTTTTTACTTCAAAAATATAGAGCAGGTCGGTGCTCGGCAGCAGGGGCTCGTAGGAGAGGTCCAGATAGGAGCCGCAGGTATACACGGGAATTTTGGGGTCGTTGCGGTAGTGGAGGAGCTTCTCCGTAGCGCTCAAGCCGGTCTCCTGGAGGTACTTCATTGTCTCGCTGTAGGAGAGGACCCTCCGTTGTATCGGCAGGCCTTGGGCGCTGATCTCGCGCATTTTCTCCTCCAGGGCTTGGATGTCCCGGTCGCTGACTTCGGCCATCCCCTCGTAGTAGTAATAATATCCATCGCCCAGGGAGTGTCCGATGATCAGGTGGCGGTCGGGGAAAAGCTGGTGGGAGGCCATGGTCAGCAGAAAACTCAGCGAACGGCGGTAGACCCGGTTGCCGTAATGGCTGAACAGGCGGACCGGTTTGACCTCGGCGTCGATCTCAACCTTGTAGGAGAGAGAGGTGAGGGCGCTGTTGACCAAGGCGGCGACGATGGGATTCTCGTCTTTTACACTCATGCCCTTCTCAAAAATCGTGTCTACCGGAGTACCATAGGGGTACTCCCGTTTTTCCCCGCTTTCTAAAAATACGGTTACGCTCTGCATCTCAACTCCTCTCTTTTTTTTGATTTTTTTGTTTTTCTGCCTTGTCCTCTCCCTCCCGAGAGAGCTCGGTACACAACTTGATCCAAGCTCCGGGACCGAGGTAGTTCGGTTTGGGGTCGATAATTTTCTCCAGATCCGCCAACTCACGCAGGGGCTCCGGGGACAGAAGCTCTTTTTTCCGTGACTTGATAAGCTCTTCGATTCTACTCATCCTTTTCCTCCGGGGCTGCAAAAAGCTCGAGCTGCTTTGGAATTTTTGCAGAGCTGTTTCGGGGCTGTGGGGGCGTCGGTTTTGTGTTGTGCTCTCTTCTCTTCCGACCCGCCGTCCGGGCGTATCCGCTGACGCTTGTTCCCTCCAGTGTGTTCTCCAACCAGCTCAGGGGATCGACGCTTCTGGCGCTTGGTCCGAGGAGCTCCTCGAAAGGTCCCCGTTCCCGTGAGAAGTGGCGCTGAGACTCGTCCTGGAGCTTCCAGATCAACGACCGGAGGCTCTTTTTGTACTCTGGGTCATCATCGAGTTGAGTAAAGAGACCGTCTCGCTTCAACTGTTCTACCGCGTCGGAAATTATGGAGACGATAGCCGCTGTCTCCTCCCGGCTGCCGAGTCCCTCCTTGAGCCGTCCGATGGCGTAGCGAAGCCAGAACAGGATTGCCAGGTCGGGTTCTAACGACTGTAGGGAAAGGGCGGTCAGGCGGAGACTTTCGTTGGAACCCCAGAGCTGGCCGAATTGACTCACGAAGTCCTGCAGGGAGAATTCCTTCTCCGCGGCGGTTCTCATCGCCCACAGCGCCAGTCGCCGGGCGGCCTGGGGATAGGAGCGGATCATATCCTTGATCAGCAAGATGCTGGTCTCGATGAAGGCCTCCTCCAGGTCTTCCTCCAGGTAGTCCGAGAGCTGAGCTATCGCGCTTCGTAGGAATGTGCGGTCCTCCTTGATCCGGCTGATAAATTTCTTCGCCGCCGCGGCGGGGGAGGGGTGGGGCTCTATACCCATCAGCTCTTTCAGCGGACCTTTGAGCCGTCCCGGAGGGCTTGAATCGGGAATTTTCTCCAGAAAGCCGCTGAGGTTGTCCCGGTCCCCCTGGTAAAAAGAGAGAATCGCCAGCACGGTGTTTTTCCATGGAAAAAAAGGCGACTCCTCTCTGATCCTGCCCAGGCGGTCCAGCGCGTCGGGGTTGTACATTCCGTTGCTCACCGACTCCAGAGCGTCATAGATGATCAAGGACTCCTGCCGGAGCCGCTCGGGGAGTTTTAAGAGCTGATCTCCCTCCTCCAAACGGGGATCACGGAGTCTCTCGGCGAGTTTTTCCGCAGCTCGGCGGTACTCGATGCTGCCCGGCTCCGACTGCTGCAGGGTGAGGAGAATTTGTCGGATGTGAAAGCCCGTTTGTGTACTCTTCATAAAATCCTTCTCGAGATTGAAAATGAGTAAGCTCGGAGTTATGGCTTGTCTAACGGCCCAACACTTCCTTGAGTTGTTCCACTTCCGGCTTGGTCAATGGCCGCTCGATGGTCACCTCGTCTCCATCCTTCGGTTGTATCACCGGTCGGTCCCGATAGGGGCTATTGTGCTCGTTCAGAAGGAGCCGGACCAGGGGATGCTTGGGCGCTTCGGGGTCGGTTTTGACGATAATTCCCATCGCGCCGTTGGAGAGCATCACGTAGGTGCCGATCGGATAGATGGAGAGGGTGAAGATCAGCGCCCGGAGAATCCGCTCATCGTAGCGTTTGCCCCCGTCTTTGACAAGGTCCATGATGCTGGTATGACCGTCGTGTTCGTCCCGAAAGGGGCGCTTGCTGGTCGCCGCGGAGTAAGCGGAGGCTACGGCGATGATTTTGCCAAACAGGGAGATGTTATCGCCGCTTAGCTTTCTCGGATAACCGCTGCCGTTGACGTTCTCGTGGTGCTCCAGTACACCGAGGCACACGGTGGCTGGAAAACCAGCCTCCTTGAGGATTTTGTAGCTGATGACCGGATGGGCGACGATGGTCTTCCTCTCCTCGGGGCTGAGAGCCCGGTTGTGCTGGTATATTTTGGGCGGAATACGGAGCATACCGATCTCGTGGAGCAGCGCCGCGGTGGCCAGGTTGATCTGTTTGTGCGGCGGTATTTTCAAAAAATCGGCTATGGAGAGCGCGTAGATCGCCGTTTTCACCGCGTGGGGTACCAGGTACAGCTGGTCGTCCCGTTGGGGGACTTGGAGGCGCAGGAGGTCGTGCTTGTTTTGCTTGACCTCGGACATCATCTCCTTGGAGATCTCTATGAGCCTCTCCTCGCGAATATCGCCCTTCTCTCGAAACTCGCCGAATATTTTTTCCATCTCTTTGGAGATTTTGTCAAAGAACTGTCGCGCCCTCTCGTTGGCTTCCTTCTCCTTGATGTCCTGATCGAGCAGGGACTCCCCGGAGGTTACCACGTTGTCCGTTGAGGCCGGCGGCGAGTCGGTGGGCAGTCCGTCGGTGAAGACGTACTGGTAGTTCCACTTCTTGAGCCGCTGGATGAGTTCGGGTTTGAGGGGAATCTCCGGTGAGGTGAGGATGAACTTTTCGTCCAGGTACACCGGAGCGTCGATATAGCTGTTTTCTTTCAGTTGGGCGACGGTGACCTTTTTCATAAGAGCCCCGTTGACCCTGCAAAATGTATAAAGTACACTTCCATATATACTATTATAGGAGATAATTGCTTGAAATTTAAGTTAATTTTCCTGCTTTTTAATATCTTGATCTTTCTTTCCTTCGCCTTGGTGATATTTATGCCGGTGATGATGCTCGGTTCGGGCTACGCGGGGTCGTTTTGGTCCAGCTCTTGGTATCTGCCGCGGCTGCTCCTCCTGGTGGTTATAGGTATCGACCTCTACTTCCTGCTCTACTGGAGGCTCTTCAGCCTGCTGGAGACCGGAGATTGGAGCTTGTTGAAGGGGTATTTGGAAAAAAAGGTCCTCCAACAGGGCAGCACCAGGAGCCTGTTTGTGCGCAGTCTGCTTCACGCCTACTTCGTGACCGGCAATTTGTCCCAGGTGCAGCAGCTTGAGGATCTGCTTCGCAGCAAAAAGCCTGGCTTGATGAAAAAGTTCGTGCTGGAGCTGGGACTGCCCAAGTTGATCCGCAAAGACAATCAGCAGCTGATCAAGTTTTTCGACGAGTTTCGGGAAAAAAAGGTACCCCGCCGCAACTGGGTGCGTTTCATCCACGCCTTCGCCTCGCTGATGGAGAAGGAGCATTCCGAGGGGCGTGAGGAGCTGCTGCAGCTCTCAAACGAGGTCAAGGACCCGCTGCTGAAGGTGCTGGTGATCTACACCCTGGACCCTTTTCGCAACATCGACGACCAGGCCTTCGGACGGGTGGATCGAATCCGCGAGGAGATGCTCCAGGCTTACGGGAAGAACGAGCTTTTAGAAAAACTGGAGAAGACCAAGGACAACATCGCAATAATCGTGATGGGCCCGCTGATCAAAGACGCCATCGAGTGGTTGTACGCCCAAGGCGGCCACGACTCCGAAAATTGACCGCCGGCGTTGGAACCGACAGCGAAACCGGCAACGGCGCTTCCTTGACCCTAATTTTTCCACAACGTATAATTGCAGCGAATCCGACACCGCCCAGGCGTTAAAACAAGAGGTTAACTATGAGTGTGAGAGTACGATACGCACCTTCCCCCACCGGCTTGCAGCATATCGGCGGGGTGCGTACCGCCCTGTTCAACTATTTTTTTGCCCGTTCCCAGGGGGGGAGCTTCATTCTCCGGGTCGAGGACACCGACCGGGAGAGGTACCGTGAGGAAGCCCTGCAGGATCTCTACGACACCTTTCGGTGGCTGGGGATTCAGTGGGACGAGGGGCCCGACAAGGGAGGCCCATACGGACCCTACGTACAGTC
>DSBN01000271.1 GCA_011046055.1 Sediminispirochaeta sp.
CCAATAATTACAATACCATGAGATCGACATTACTTGCATCGTATTTTTGGCACAATTATTGCAGCTATATTAATGCCAACCGCAAGGCTCGCAAGGAGGATGTATATGAACAAGATGAATATGAGCAATAAGAGAACATATAGAAAACCTATTCTTTTCGGAGCGTTTGTTTTGGGGTTCTTGGCTTTGGGAGTCGCTTCTTTGAGCGCCCAGACTACCGGTGAGCTGACCCTCAGGGGTACGGTTCCGGAGATCCTGGAGATCACCGTCAACGCCGAACCGGGTAGCGACAGCCTGGACCTCACCATAGACGTGCAGAATCTAAAAGTCGCCACCGTCGTCGAGCGGAGCAACAAAAAGCTCGGTTATACGGTGACCCTGGAATCGGCCAACGCCGCCGCCACCGACAGCGAAACGGGAATCTTCAGCAACGAGGATCCGGAAGTGAGGGACCAACTGGCCTACAGCCTGAGCTACGGCGGAGAGGCGGTGAGCTTCAGCGGGGGCAACGCGATCATCTCCGATGTGAGCGAGAAGACCTCCGGTCAGGGGAGCTCCAAGGAGCTGGCCATTAGCTACAACGGAGCTTCTGAGTTTCCTTACGAGGGGACCTACAGCGATACCCTGACTTTCACGATCTCGGCCAAATAGAGCAAGAGCGAGACCTGTAAGGGTTTCCATACCAACTTGGGCCGTCCGCTGTTGGGGACGGCCCTTTTTTTACCCTCTACTTCAGCCGATAATAGATTTGAACAGGAGGGAGTAATGAACACAAATATCATGGCAAGAGCGGCGGGAAGATACCTGGCTTTAACGGCACTGCTGCTTTTCTCCCCCGTATACATATGGAGTTTCTCTTTTGAACCGATCAGTAGGACCTTCAGCCCCGAGGGACGGGGGGCAATCCAGACTTTCCGACTCACCAATGACGGTGACGACTACATCGCGGTACGCCTTCGAATGTACAGCCGAGAGATGGACATTGATGGAAACGAGACCAGAGAAGCGGTACCGGAACTCTTTACCATTTATCCCAACCAGGTTGTCTTGAAGCCCCGTTCCGTGCAGACGGTCCGCATAAAGTGGAACGGAGCCGCGGACATGGACCGGGAACAGTGCTACCGGCTGTTGGTCGAACAGTTGCCGGTGGACTTCGCTCAAAACAGCCAAGAGACCAGCGGGCTCAAGATCATGTTCCGATATCTCGGCTCCATCTATGTCAGTCCGCCCGGGACCGAGGCGGAGATAGTGGTCGAGGAGGCCTCCGTCGTAGAGACGAAAGGAGCCAAAGAGCTGGAGATCATCTTTTCCAACCGGGGAACACGGCACGCCATCCTCAATGGACTCATCCTCGACCTGCAGGTCGAAGGATCGGGAAGCATGGACACCCACCGCCTGCAAGGGAAGGAGCTGGAGGGGGTGATCGGTGAAAATATCCTACCAGGAAGCCGTCGACATTTCAGCATTCCCCTGCCGGATGATTTCCCCGGTGATGATGTACGAGTGGATTTCCAGTACGAACAGGAGGACTGAGAAGGATAGCCCAAGCATAGTCATGAAACGCGGTTGTGTTGCCCGTACATTTTATCAAATACTCTTGTTCGTATCCTTCCTGATCGTCGTATCTTGGACGGTGGGTGCCGAGGAGGGTGAACCCGGAGTCGACGAAGAGATCTACCGGCAAGTCTTTGGCGAGTCCCCGCCGACACACCAAGAAGTACAACTGTCGATTTTTCTCGATGAAACAACGCTTGGACAGGCAAGCGCCGTACTCAACGGTACCGAAAAAGCCATATTCAAAACCCATGAGCTCATCGAGCTCCTGTCCCCCTATCTGAAGGAGGGAGTACTGGAAAGGTTAGGACTGTCCCCAGACGAGGTTGAACTCCAAGAGCTTAAAGAAAAAGGAGTTGATGCGGAGTACCAGCATCAGGATCTGAGTGTAATTTTCCACTTCCCCGCGGAAATGCGCCGACCCGTCACTCATCAGCTCCGACGGCCAGCCGAACCGGTTGGTATCGAGGAGATCAGAACTCCCGATTTCAGCGCCTACCTCAACTATTACAGCGGTTTTAGTTACAACTACAAGCGCTGGGAACGGGAGTCGGAACACAGACTCCCGCTGTGGGCCAACCTCTACCCCAACCTCCAGCTCACCCGCTGGGTTCTGGAGGGGGGGGTGAGAATGCGAAGCGAGTTCCAGCCCTATTTCGAGTTGGACTCACTTCTGCTGCGTCGAGACTTTCCCCAGTGGGGAAGCAGTCTGAGCATGGGGACGGTATCCGCCGCCGGCAGCGCCTATCTGCCCAATAGCCCCATCGACGGGCTGAGCTATGGTACCAAAGACGTACTGCGGCAGTTTTCCCACGGCCACAGTTTCGACGTCAGAGAGATTTTTCTCGATGAGGCTTCGGAGGTCTCAGTCTATCTCAACGAACGGCTGCTCTTTCGGCGTCAGATGGAGGCGGGCAACCACGAATTGACCGACTTCCCCTACCTCAGCGGCTTGAACGAGCTGCGGATCACGGTGACCGGTGCCGACGGAGTAGAAAGAGAGCTCAGCACTTTGGTCCCCTTCGACAGCAGAATCCTCTCACCGGGGCAGTTCGACTACGGTATAGCTATCGGGACACCCCGCTACAGCTTCAGCGATCCGCTGCTGTCGGGTTTTGTGACCTACGGAATCAACCGGCAGCTAAGCCTCGGTTCCACAATGCAGGCCGATATGGAAAGCTACGTAGGCAAGTCTCACCTTCTCTTCGCCAGTCCCGTGGGCAACTGGGAGGCCGTTGTGGGAGCTTCTCTCCGCACGGCACTGGATCCGGGCTACTACGGACGTCTACAGTACCGTCTGCACTTCGCTTCTCACCGAAGCCTACCCTCTTTCGGCGCGAGTGCCGAGCTGCAGAGCCGGAGCTTTCTCGATTCCGTCGGCGCCGAGCCCGGAGAGACGGCCTCCTACAGTATCAGGGGAAATGTCGGCCAATCACTCCCCGGAGGGGCGTATCTGAATGGTGTCGCCGCGTATGGGCAGGACGATGAAGGGGCCTCCCGTTTTTCCAGCTCACTGACCTTTCTCAAATCCCTGAGCCGCGACACCAGTCTGTCCATGAGTTTGAGCGTGTACCGGGACGATTTACAGCAGTGGGATTGGCAGGGGCATCTATCCATGTCGATCAGACCGTCCGGCTCCCGGCGGAACACCAACTATACCCAGAATTTAAAAACCGGCGACGCCGCGGTGCGCTACAGCGCGGGAAAAACCCGGCAGGACTTCTCCCCGGTCTATTCGATCGGACTCACCGGCTATCCGCCGGAATCCGCCGAGCATACCAGTTTGAATGCGGGGGTATCCCTCAGCCACCCCTACTTCAGAGCCAGTCTCGACAACACCGGCACCTATACTGGAAGTCAGCCCGGGGACTATTGGGAAAATCGATTCAGCGCTGGTGCCTCCGGGGCTCTGCTGTTCAGTGGTGGACACTTTGCCCTGAGCCAGCCGGTCCACGACAGTTTTCTGCTGGTAGTACCAGAGGGTCTCCCCGCGGAAACCAGTATCAGCGTCTTTCGAGGTACCGGAGGAACACGGGAGAGCCGTGGAGAAACCCTGGCCTTCAACGATCTCAGCTCCTACCGCCGCAGCAGGATAATATTTGAGCTGCCGGACAGCCCGCCGGATACGATCCTGGATCGGGATATCATCCTCCTGGCTCCCTACTACCGCAGCGGAATACTCCTCACTCCACAGGTACGACGGAGTCTTTACGCCAAAGCTCGCCTACTGACCTTGGACGACGAAGCGGTAAGCTTGCAGGCGGGAGAGCTGATCCCAATCGGAGATACTCGTGGGGAGAGTCAGCTCTTCTTCACCGACGAGGAGGGCTGGACTCAGTTCTACGATATCTACCCCGGTGATTACCGGCTGCGACTCTTTGCCGAAGAGATAGCAGCGAAAGAGATTACCGTTCCCGACGGGGTCGAGAGCCCCCACCAGCTGGGAACCATTACACTGCCGGTGGTCCAGCAATAGCTCGAATCTCACAGGAGGTTGTCATGAAGAAAAAAATAGAGACCCTAGCCCTATCGTTGATACTCATCGGCCTCGCTGCCGGCCCGAAAGTCGACGCCATCGCTTTTCGCGGTCAAAAACCGATGCTGAATAACGCCCCCTACGATTTGTCGCTGGGAATCACGGAGGAGCTGAGCGTAACCTTGACCCACAAGGGCCCGGCGACGGACTACTTCATCACCTTCGGCCCCGGCAGCAGCGGCGATGCGGCAGCGCGGCAGATGTTGAACGACCTGGGAGAGGTGATCCAATACAACGTCTATGACAACGAAATCGCTGGCAACATCCTCAAGGATGGCCCGGACCCGGAGAACGTACTCTCCGGGAGCTTTCCCGCGGTCACCCAAGGCGGACCGGTGACGGAGACAAAAACCTTCAGCATCATAGTACCCCCAGAGCAGTTTCCCCCCGCCGGAACTTACACCGATACGGTGACGCTGAGCCTCTACGAGGGAAGCTTCGACAATCCGATCGGCCCCACCGGATCCACCGTCGAGATGAGCCTCAGAGTGGTGATGGAAGAGATTATCGAATTGTCCTTGGTACCTCCGGGGGGAGTTTTTGACAGCAACTTCCAGTCCCCCCAGACTTTGGACTTCGGCTACATATACCCTGACCAGACCTACACCCGCAGTATCGACGTTCTTGCCCGGGCGAACACCCCCTATGACCTGAGCATCTCTTCAAGCAACTCCGGCGTAATGACCCACGTCGACCAAAACGACCCCAGCACCATCCCCTACCAACTGAGCTCCAACGGAACACCGGTCGATCTCTCGACTGGCGATCAGCTCATAGCCGGAGCCGCCGGTCCCAGCGGCTGGACCGGGGACAGGTACAGCCTGATCTTCGAGACTATGGACTACGCGGGGGCGGCGGAACTACCGAGTGAAGGGGACTATCAGGATACCCTGACCATCACCATCACCGCCAACTGAAAAACGCGGGGATCGTCTTGTTTCGGGTACTTTCTTGGGGTATAGTCGACATATGTTGGAAATGAAACTGCACCAGACATCGGTCAAAAACATCCCCCTCATCGAGCTCTACCGCGAAGGTATCGGCCACCAGAGAGTACCCATCGTCCTGCTCTACCACGGCTTCACCAGTAGTAAGGAGCGGAAGCTGGAACACGCCTACCTATTGGCCCAGGCCGGCCTCTTCGTCGTCCTTCCTGACGCGGTACGCCACGGCGACCGGGAAGACGAGGCCTTCGCCGCCTTGAGCTTCGAGCAGAAGGCGGAGTTCCTCTTCGAGATCGTCCAGGAGACCGCCCGGGAGACGGAGCTCCTCCTGGAACACTACCGCCAGCAGTCGTGGATCGATACGGAGAACAGCGGAATCATCGGTACCTCCATGGGAGGCATGATTCTTTTCGAATACCTGGCCAACGGAGGTCTGAACAATATCAAGACCGGGGTCAGCATCATATCCACCCCCGACTTCGGCAGCGTCATCGATCGTGCCCTGGAGGAGTACCAGAATAATTTCCGTCGCTACCCCCAATCCGAGATCACCCGAGTAAAAAATGAACAGCCCCTGCCCCGGATCAGAGACTTGCGGAACTTCCCCCTGCTGCTGCTGAACGCCGAAGACGATCCGACTATTCCCTTTGAACCGGTTCGGGAGCTCTACGATGAACTGTACAGGAAGTATGAGCAAAAAGACTTGGTAAAAATGCGATACTACCGCCACACCGGCCACGAGACCACCGCGGAGATGATGCGCGAATCAGTTCGGTGGATGAGCCGCCGGCTGCTGCTCCACTGATGCAATGGAACCTGGAGCCGGCGGCCGTTCATCGATCGGCGGCGGAACCTCCGCCGCCGGCGAAGCTTCAGATCAAAAAGCGTAGGCGGGCGGCGATACCGTCCCCCTCCAGCTCTTCCGGAAAGTAACGAACATAACGGATCTCACCGTTCTGGCGGAGAGTCTCTTCGACCATTCGGTCCACCACATCCTCCACCGGAACCAGCTGCTCTCCGCAGCGGGGGCAGGGTTTCTTGGCAAGATCCAGATAATTATCCTTGGGACAGTGGTAGCCGCCGCGGGCAAAACCGTCCCGCACGGCCAGAGTGTGCACCTGTCCGTTCATCAGCGCCTTGAGACTCGGGCCGACCCCTTTCACGGCCTTGCCTCCTTCGTAATCTTCAGTGGACAGGTAGTCCAACAGTTTTTTCTCGCGCTCCTTCTCCCACTCCGAGACCGCGGCGTGCACCTTTTTGAGGAGAGCTTCGGTCTCCTCCTCTGGTCGGGCGGCGACCTGTCCGATTACTTTTTCCTGGAGGTAAGTGTGCAGGTTGTCCTTCAACAGGGGCAGATCCCGTTCGGGTGCCGCGAGGATGAGAAAATCGTAGGCACCCTCTTTGAAGGTGTGAAACGTAGTTTGAGCGATGGTTTTGATACTCCGGTGCAGCTGTTCTCTCTCACTCCGATCAAGATGCTGCTCTCCGAAACCCTTGAGTGCCTCGTCGTTGCTTCCTTCAGCCTCCTCCTGGGTGAAGATGACCTGCTCTTCGACGAATTGGTGTCCCTGTATGGTGAGAATCTTAGCCTTGTAGGAATTGCTCACCAAGACGAGAAATCGTAGAAAGTTGTCCTGCAGGGCGATGATAGGGTGGACTTGAGGGCTGGGATCTATCACCACCCGGTTGGGAAGTCGCACGGGCAGCTCGAAATCCTCCCAAAATCCCTGGGTATCGGCGAAGATCGCCAGCATTTTCGTCCCATGAAAGTGGTTTTTTCTGCCCTTGAGTTCCGTCTCTATTCGAAAAAGCAGCTTCTCCAGTTCCGTCAGTTCTGACTCGGCGAGACGGGAGTTTTCGTGTATACCCTGTACGGCCTCACGAACCATGGAGTTGAGTTGGGATGCGTACTTTTTCGGCCATTCTACATTTACATAAAGACTCACCACGGGATGCTCTTCATCATGATGTCTCAGCAACGTATCGACGCGCTTTTGTCTAATCATGTTCGAACCCTCCTTCGTCCTTACTAGTCAAGATACAAAGGGGCAGGGGTCATGTCAAACAATGAAGGGGGAAGACATTTTAAATGAAGCGTGTCCTTCAAAACTCCCATCTTCCTCGAAGAGCGAACGCTGTCTTGGATTCAAGATTTCATATACGCTGTCGCTGAGATAGAGCGCACCGGGAGCGGCCTTTTTTTTGCCCAAATGAAAGATGAAGTTCACATCGTCGGAGATGATGTCCCCGGTCTGGCCTCGGGTTTTGTACTGGCTGCTGCCGATATGAAAGGCCATCCGGTACTCCAGGATGCCGTGAAAGGGCCCCCCTTCGAGGCTCAAAATCACCCGGTTCAGCAGCATTCTCATCCCCAGTTCTACCGCCGGGCAGCTCTCTCCGTCGAATGGGAACAGTACTACTCCTCCCCACTCGTTCCACATCCAGATACGGCCGTCGTACTCCTTCACCTTGGCTTCCACCAGGTCGTGGAAGGCGTCGCGCATCTTCTCCTGGTGGCTGTCGCTGGCCCTTCCCTGCCAGTCGCTGGAGGGGATCAGCTCGATAAAGAAAAAGCAAAAGGTATAGGTTCCCCGGTTCTTGACCCCGTCCCAGGACTGAGCCAAGTCGGCGGAGTGCGTTCTTTTCTTTTCTACATTGAGTTCTCCGCCGATCGATTGTGGAGATTCGAAAGCGCCGAGTTTTTCGGCGAAATCCAGTACTCGTCTAAGCCGCTTCACCGAGACCTGCTCACCATCCTGAAAGCTCATGTAGTCGGCCCCTCCGAGGTGAAATACCTCCGCCGGATCCTCGATCAACGAACGGGGGTCCACCAAACCCCAGGGCAGGGAGAGCTCCGAAAGCTCGGCTATTTTTCGTGCCGCCTCTTCCCTGTCGATCTCCGAGAGATCCAGGTAGACCAGTCCTCGGTGTGGGTTTTGCGGCCAGTCGGCGTGGCTGAAGAGGCGGAACTTCAAGGAGCGGGAGCGCTTGATTGCAGCGAAGGCGAGAATCACCTTTTGATTGTCCGAGACGAGAATTACCGTATCCATACTAGCCTTTACGACCGTTCATTTTGTAGACGTAGACCTTTTGCCGCCCCTTGACTCTCTTCTCCTTGAACCTGGAAAGTACCAAATGGTCCAACATGGTCCGGACCATCTCACTGATACTCAAGCTGCCCGGTTCGGTGTACTTGTGCTCAATCTCCTCCACCTCTTTGAGCACTTCCGAACGGGCCAGGTCCTCGGGAAGGGAGCTGTAGACGAAGGGGCCGTTGTGCACCGCCAC
>DSBN01000338.1 GCA_011046055.1 Sediminispirochaeta sp.
GTATTTCATCCACTATATCTTGCCCAGTATCATCAGGGCGGTAATAAAACCGAACACCACCAGTCCCTCGGCTAGAGCGATAAAAATCAGCGCCTGCCCGGCCAGCTCCGGCTTCTCCCCAATGGTACCCATAGCGGCGGAACCAACATTGGCGATCGCTATACCCGCGCCAATAGCTCCCAGTCCGAAGGCCAATGCCGCGGCCATGAGTCCGAACTTCTGTACCCCCGCCTCCTCGGCGGTGAGAGTCTGCTCCTGATGACTTGTCTCCTGCGCGTACATATCGGCGGTGAAAATAATCCCCGCCAATCCCATTACCATCAGCATTACTACCAGGGAGACCCTGAGCCTCGACAAAAACCAATCTTTAGGTGAAACCATATGCATAACTCCTTCCGTTGCCGTATATCCTCACTTTTTTACCCACTTTGTGAGATAGTGAGATTTTTATAATCATCCCCACTCCGACCTTGGGTCATCATGCCGAAGATTCTTTTGAATCTCCAGCATAAAAAGAGATGGGTGTGTATGCCCTACCGTTGCCCACGAAGTACTTGGAGAAAAACTCGTAGTAGTTGAGCCTCAACGATTGTATCCCCGCCGACAGCCCCTCGAGACCGATGACCAGTGCGTTGCCCAGCAGCAAGATCAGATAAGAGCCGATACCATAGCTGCCCTCCCCGGCGGCCATGTCGGCGATCTGAAAAAAGGCGGTCATCAGACTGACATGAGCGATTCCCAAGCCGGCGACACGCATGAAGGATAGGGTATTGGAGAGGTAGCCTGAAAAGATCTCCAGCAGCTCTACGGCCCATTCCATCAGCACCGTGAAGGGTGCTATTTTTCCACGCTCTTTTCCCTCTCTCCCGTGCATATAGTGTGTAAGGGGCTCCTTGAGCAGAAGCAGCAGGGCCGGCACCAGCAGCAACACCGTCAGAAGCCACTGCGGCGGCAGGTGACGGTACTCCCGTCCGACAAAGTAGAAAGCCGAATAGGTGCCTCCGGCGTAGAGCCAGCCCACCAAAAGGCCTCCGTTGCCCCAGATCAGCTGAATCCAGTCACCCTGGCGCAAGCGGTTGAACCAGTTCAACAGCAGTCCGGTAGAGATCACCAGTATCCCGAAATATATCGTGATCAGCAGAATATCGGTAATGCTGCGCACGCTCCCGGCGGTGCCGTGTCCCAAGACCACCGCATGGTAGTCGAACCACAGGGGCTTGAGTATGGGGAGACCGAAAAAAGAACCGAAGAGAAAACCGAAAACTATCGCCGAGGCGCCGCACCACGATATAAGAGGAAAAAGGGTGTTCTTTCGCCCCCTTCGTCTCTGCCTACGGCTGCCGAATAGGCCGACCAGCAGGACCACCAGACCGTGTCCCGCGTCGCCGAACATCAGTCCGAACATCATCAGGTAGAACAGCGCCACCAGGGGGGTGGGATCCACCGAACCGTAGACGGGGGTGCCGAAGTTCTGCACCAGAGCCTGAAACGGGGAGAAAATCTTGGGGTTTTTCATCTGTACCGGTACATCCCGGGCCAACTCGGTATCCTCTTTTTCCTCCGGGCGATGCCACTCCAGGTAGGCTCGTCCCTCGGAGGCGCCGCGCAGAGCAGCGGTCAGCTCTCTCTGCTTGTCCGCCGGTATCCAACCGGAGAAGATGTAGGTTTTTTCAGTCTTGCGGTAGTGCTCTTTGACCTGAGCCGTGAGTTCCGCGGCCCTGAGTCCCGCCCACATGGGGGCGAAAAGCTCAAGTCGCTTCTCAAAGGAGCGCTGCAGTTGCTCCTTCAGTTCATCCTGTTTTTTCCTGAGATCGGAGAGTTTCTCATCGATCTTCTCCTGCGGGGGAAGCTCCTGGTCCCTTTCCCGCACCTTCCGCCAAGCCCCGGAAGCTTCGAGCTCCTTCGGGGATACCTCCTGCCATCCAAATCGGCGCAGCAGTCTCTCCATCTTCGGGGCATCCTGCTTCAAGCAGAGTAGATAGTCCAGGTCTCTCTCTTTTTGCGGCAGGTGCAGCGCGGAGATCCCACTGAGAGCCTCTTCAAAGTCCCGACGCTTCTCGGGAGCTAGGGTTCCCGCAAATATCTCGACGTAAGGGTGTTCTTGCTCAAAAAAAGCGGGCGACGGATCCCTGGAGACCGGCAACTGACGCTGCAGTTCTTGGAGCTGTAGGATCTGGTCCTGTACTTCCTTCTGTCCCTCTCGAACCTGTTTTATCTCCGTCTCCAGACCATCCAGGGCGGAATCGATCTTCCGCAGATCCGGAGCCTCCCGGGGGACTTCCGCGTTCTTGGTGAGCTCTGAAAGGGGGACTCCCGCCGAATGAAAATAGGCTTCCAGTCTTTTCCGCAGCTCCCCCGCCCGTTCGGCTTCGGCGCCCGCGGGGACGGAATCCAGCTGCGCGGTCCACTGGGCGGGTATCTCGCGAATGTCGATGAAATCGATAACCCCCAATTCCAACAAGGCCTGGGTGCACGCTTCAAGATCCTGTTCCAACACCGCGGCGATGACTTGCCGCATAGTAGTAGTTGTAATCATAGTACTTCCCGTATCGCTTCCGCCGTCAATCCGTAGTATTTCGCATTCACGATTTTAATGATCGAATCGATCTCTTTTTTGGTGAGAAAGACAAAGGCCAGTAGCGTTCCAATGCTAAAGGGGTAGCCCCACAGCAGCCGGCGAGCCTCTTCCTGCAATATCCTCCGCAACAGCAGCTCTACTTCATTCAACTGGTCGAAGACCCGCCGTCCTCGAGCGGGCTTGAAGATCCGGTAACTCCGGTAGCCGTGCTCCAGGAGAAGTTCCAGAGCCTCGAGGGCATCATCACTGGAGTAAGCTTTCCGCAATACTGCCGGGCTGATACTGCCGCCGGGCAGAAAAATATCGAAACCTTGCCGTTCTTCTTTTTTATAAAAAGCTGCAAACCTGACAATTCGATCGATGTTTTGGAGATCCACTTCCACTTGGAGTATCCCCGTGGCGGTCTTCCGGTCTTTCTTATCGAGCCCCCGAATTCCTTCAGCAAGAGTTCGATAATAGTATGTATCCAGTTCCAACTCCAGCTCGAAAATACGCTGGTTTTGTTCCACGGTGGGAATGCTCCGTTGGAGAAGTCTTTGATAAGGGGTTCCTTCCAGTAGCGCCAGCAGCTCCTGACTGCTCGAAGCCCCGGCGATGGCGAAAAAATCCAGCCGATGGACCAAAAAATCCCTATAAAGATAGCTTGGACTACTCTCACGCTGATCTCCTCGAACCACCCGATCGAACCAATACCTCAAAGCGTTCTTGAGCATGTCTACTTCGTAGCCCTGGACGAGGCAGCGGAAATAATCCGCCGGCGCGCTATCCAGATAAGAGGCTATCTCCCGTAACGTCTCTATCTCCATAGACAGCAGGGCGAACTCGACGGCTCTAATGTCACCGGTTTGGCTGTAGATATCCAGCGCATTGGCGTAGCGGCTCTGCTGCAGTTCCGAGGCGACCTCTTCGATACTCCGGCACTTGAGCAAATCGTCTATTTTTTTATCAGATAGCAGTTGTCCCAGGCGGGTTCGGATTTTTGCATTTACAAAGCTGTAGCGTTTGAGTCGACCCGCCATTTCCGTCAGCCCCCGTTTGAGCCCTTCGGCCGAATGATAAAATCGACGAGATCCTCCACGGAACTTTCGACCACCTCTTTCCGCTCCTGACGAAAAACTTCGATCTCCGCTTCGACTTTTTGCAGCTCCCGTGTATGCCGTTGCCGAAGCTCCTCTTCGAGTTGCGCCAGTTTTTCTCGCTGCTCCTCCAGAGCCTCCCTTCGACTCTGGTCGATGATCCGAGAAGCCTCGTCCTCGGCTCGAGATACTCGCTTTGATGCCTCTTCGCGGGCGGCGGCGACCCTCTCTCGGGCCTTTTTCTCCGCCTCCATCACTTTATCCAGAGTTTCACGCATACTTAGTTATACCACAGTGCAAAAAGAACGAAAAGAGGAAGAAAACAATATAAAAAAAGCCCTTGCGGCGGTGACCACAAGGACTGTTTTTTGTTGAAACATCTCTACAAGATGGGCGACACGGGATTCGAACCTGTGACCTCATGCGTGTCGAGCATGCGCTCTAACCAACTGAGCTAGCCGCCCGGGGAGCCTCTATTTAAGGCTCATCATTATTCGCTCCAGGACCTTGGCCCTGTCGAGCGGCTTTACTATATAATTTTTCGCGCCGATCATCAAGGACTTTTTTACTAAATCTTGCTTTCCGAGGGCACTAATCATCACTATTTTGGCCTCTTTGTCGAACTCGAGGATCTTCTCCAGAGCGGTCACCCCATCCATCTTGGGCATAGTGATGTCCATAGTCACCAGGTCGACGTTGGGATAGAGCTCTTTGTATTTTTCCAGACCTATGGAGCCGTCGGCAGCGGTCCCAACCACCTCGAAACCCTCAGAAGTGAGAATCTGGCTGATCTGCTTAGTGACGAACATGGAATCGTCCACCACGAGCACGCGGTAAGAACTCCCATCCTCTTTTATCCCCTCAGGTTTTCTCTCATTTATACTGGGAAAATCCGCTTTAGTTTTCATTCCATCTCCTCCTACGTTCTTTCCCGAACGGCAACGTTGATTTCCAATTTCCCACTTTTTAACTCCACCGGTACGATAAGCGCCTCGACACCGGTATTGGATACTTCCATATTTTCACCGGTAATAATAGCCGGGGGGGTGAGATCGAATTTGAAACCAAGATCATGGAGCTTGGTGACCGCCTGTCCGGTGATCATGTTGGCCAATTCGGAAATCGTCGCTTTGGCCAGGTCATCCATCGTTGCCAGCTCTTCACCGTTCATCTCAGAGGCGATTGCCAGGGCCGTATCCCGTTTCATGTCGAAAAGCACCCGACCCTCCACATCTCCGGTCAAACCGACAATTACCGCTACCCCCAAAACCGGTTGCGAAGTAGATTTCAGGTACAGCTCCCCCCTTTTGACCTCATCGTCCAGCACCTCTCGCAATACGTTAAATGCGGCTTCCACAAAGGGGTTGATATACTCGACTCTCATTTCTTGCTCCTTATTTGATTGCTATGCTCACGCGTTCTTTTCTTTCACTTATCGCTTCCGGTAGGCCCGAAGGGTGCCCGAAGAGATGCTCTCGAAGTCAGGGCTTTTAATCTCTTCATGATCACCGACGACCAATACACCACCGGGTTTTAACTTTTCAGAAAACTCCGCGACCAGTGCTTCCTGTTCCGCTTCTTTGAGAAATGACAAAAGGTCCCGACTGACAATCACGTCGACTTCCGGGAAGGGATTCGAATGGAGTACGTTGTGATACTCAAAAAGAATCGCGTCGCGGATCTCCTTGGAAAATTGCAGTCCGTTTTTTCCCTCGCTGCTGTAATCGAGCATATATTCGGGCAGATCCGGCTCTTGAAAGACCAAGTTCGGTGCGGTGGAGATGTTCATCAGATCCTGATCGTGAGCCCAGACCTTCAGGTGTACATCCGGGTACAGCTCCTTCAGTGCCACCGCCAACGAGTAGGTCTCGTAGCCCGGTCCGCAGCCGGGGTTCCACACCAGGAAGTTTCCTTCGTGATCGAAGTCAGAAAACAGCGCCTTGAAGGCGTCCCGGTAATCCTCGCCCCAAAACCGTTGATTGTACGCCGAAAAGAATGACGAAAGGAACTCCCTCGCATCCTGCTCCTCCTGCAACTGTACTTCTTTGCCATTCTCGCCGCGTATCTGCTTCCACCTATCGAAGCGGTCTTTTACCCACCTCCGGTTGTGATCCGTGACGTAGAATCCGAGGAAGGTCGCCAAGGTCTCGATCACGAAAGAGTAATCTACCTCCCCGGCGCGTTCGGCCTCGGCCTTCTCCCGCTCGGCTCCCCCCCTAGGTTCGCGGACCAGCTTTGGAGCGGGACTGCTTGTTTTATCTTCCGTGTGATCGTCGAGTATACGTTCGACGTCCAAAATGAGATAGAGGCGGCCTTCATTTTCAACCACCCCTTTTATAAATTTGATGTTGATATCACCGAAAATCGGGTGAGGTGGCTGGATGGTCTCCGAATTTATTCCGACAACCTTATCGATTGAATCAACAATTACTCCAATTAAAAAGTTGTCCAAACGGAGGATGATCATGTCCTCAAAACTCTGCTCACCCTGTTTGGCCGCCGGGAGGTTGAACATGATCCTCAAATCGATCATGGAAATAATGTCACCCCGGAGGTTGTAGACCCCGCGGACAAAAGGTTCGGCGTTCGGGACGAAGGTAAAGCGCTTGGCCTTGGAGATCTCCTTGACCTTCATGATATCTATACCGTAGTCCTTACCGGCCAAGGAAAAAGTAACCATCTTGTAGTCGATGTTCTCGACCTTCTCCGCCTCTTCCCGTCTTAATTCACCACTGCTAATTGTACTCATATATCCTCACCCGTATCCCTATCAGGTACATTGACAATCATCGATCTTTGCATCTCGCTCAAGTAATCTGCGCCGAGCCCGACCGTCGATTTCTGTTCTCTATCTCCCGTCTCAGACCCAGATCTAATAGTTGACTTACATCGATTATCAAAGCAACGGTACCGTCACCCAGAATAGTCGCCCCGGCGATTCCCGGAGTGTTGGTATATTTGTCCCTAAGGGGTTTAATCACCACATCCTCTTCGCCGATCAGCGAGTCCACCATGAGTCCCATTTTTTTCTCACCGCTGCCCACGATGACCACGTACTGGGTTTCGCGGTTCTCTTCAGTGGAGATTCCAAAGAGTCGGTTGAGCCTCAGCAGGGAGACCACGTCTTCCCGAACGTTGAACACTTCGTAATTGTCGATCATCTTCACGTCGCCCGCGTGAATACGGTGACTGTCGACCACCGAGGTGATCGGGATGGCGTATATTTCCTGGCCGACACGAATGAGCAAGCCCTGGATAATAGCCAGGGTCAAGGGGATCTTGATACTGATCCTGCTGCCCAGCCCCTTTTCGGACCAGACATTCACGTTGCCGTTGAGCTTCTCAATCTGTTTCTTCACCACATCCAAACCTACCCCTCGGCCGGAGAGGTTGGTGACCTCTTTGGCCGTGGAGAAGCCCGGCTCGAATATCATGTTGAATGCTTCGATATCGCTGAGTTTTTTGTTCGGGTGTATCAGTCCGCGGTCAACGGCCTTGCGGTGCACCGATTCCACGTCGATCCCCTTGCCGTCGTCCTCGACCTCGATGATGATCATGTTTCCTTCGTTGCTGGCTCGAAGTTGGACGTTGCCCTCGGGGTTCTTCCCCGCCGCCTTTCGCTCCTCCGGAGACTCAACTCCGTGATCGATGGCGTTGCGTACGCAGTGGATCAGGGGATCGAGAAGATCCTCGATGACCGACTTGTCCAGCTCGGTATCCTCACCGTGTATCTCCAGATTGACCTTTTTGCCCACATCTTTGGAGACATCGCGTACCAAGCGGGGGAAACGGTTGAATATCTGGCTGATCGGAACCATTCGAATCTGCATCACGCCCTCTTGGAGGTCGCTGGTATTGCGGCTGAGATTCTGAGTGGTACTGCTGAATTCGTTTACCGCTGCTTTGAACTGCGCTTCGAAGGGGTCGAACATTCCGTACATTTCACCGAAACGGTCGATCACCTCGCTCTTGATCTTTTTGATGGGTTCCCCTTTTTGAATCCGCTCCAAATAGAGGGGAAGACTCTCAAAGAGCTCACGGAGGGTGTCGTAATAGCTGCTTTTGATACCCGCCAACTGGGCCTGGGCTTCGAGAAACTTGCTGCTGATCTGATTGAATGTCGCTTTGGTGATCACCGCCTCACTGACCAGGTTCAGAAGGTTGTCTATCCGCGCCGAATCGACGCGAAGGACTGAGCTGGCGCCGTTGCCCTTGCGCAGCTCCGCCTCTTTGCCTGACTTGGGAGCTGAGCTCTTTGCCTTTGGCGCAGCTTTCTCAGGAGCCTCCTCCTGGACCGCTGCTTCCTGCTCCGAAGTCTTGGCGACCTTCTCCTCGCTTGGGGTTTTCCGCGATGCCGCCGGCTTCGCCGATGGAGCCGGCCTGTTCTGCCTCGCCGGCTGGGCGGGTTCATTGGACATTTCGGCCTCCGCGTCCAGGGGGAGAACCTCGGTGTTCAGGACCACATCGGGGATATGTATCTTGTTGGCCACTTCCTCGCTGCCACTGTCGGTGGAGATATAGTAGTAGAC
>DSBN01000179.1 GCA_011046055.1 Sediminispirochaeta sp.
GCATTGCACTATCCAAATTTAGAATTACTGTTTCAATTGCCTTATTGATGCTATTCTGATACAAATAATCTATATGAAAAGAAAAACACTTTACGCGCCGTCTCTTCTATCCGCGGATTTTTCCAACTTGCACGATGCGGTAGAGAGAATACACGCCTCTGAAGCGGATTGGATTCACCTGGATGTGATGGATGGCCGCTTCGTTCCCAACATCACCTTCGGTCCCAAAGTGGTAGCCGACCTGCGCCCCCTCAGCACTCTTCCACTGGATGTGCACTTGATGATTACTGAGCCCGAAAGATATGCCGAGGAGTTTATCTCCGCCGGGGCCGATTATCTGACCTTCCACCTGGAAGCTACGGTCCACGCCCATCGACTGGTGCAAAAAATTAAGGAGCGGGGAGCCAAGGCGGGGGTCTCGATCGTTCCATCCACACCGGTCTGGATGCTCGAAGAGCTCATGCCGGAGTTGGATCTCATCCTTATAATGACAGTCAACCCGGGATTCGGTGGTCAGTCCCTGATACCCAGATGCCTGGAGAAGGTCCGCTATCTCAAACAGGCGGCCCAACGTGATTCGCACGACTACCTCATAGCCGTTGACGGAGGGGTGAACCGGAATACCGCCGATGCCGTACGAAGGGCGGGAGCGGATGTACTGATCAGCGGGAGCGCTTTTTTCAAAGCCTCCGACCCGCGGGAGGAGGTACGACGAGTTCGGGGGTATTAGTGTCGCCGGACAAAGCCCTTTTTGGAGCTCTTTGGCACTTTATTCTCCATTGAAAAGAGTCGAAAATAAAAAGGGGAAAAGGTACAAATATGAAAAATAAGATCATCTTCATTTCGATTCTCTCGTTTTTCGCTGCAGGAATGCTGTGGGGACAGGACCGTAGTCTACCGCCGACCCTTCACAAGGCTCTCTCGTCTTTTGAAAAGGGGGAGTTCGAGTCGTCGGTAGAGAACTTTCGTGCCGTTTTGGTGGATTCCGACCTCAGCGACTATTACGGAGACGCCTACTACTGGCTGGGACGTTCATATCTGGCAATGGAGGATGTCGATAAAGCCGCTAGGAACATCGATTTCTTCTTGAACGAGTATCCGGATCATCGATTAACGCCGGAAGCCAGATATTACAAGGGGCGAATACTCTTTTTTCAGCAGGAATTCGAAAAATCTATTCAGCAGCTCAACAGCTTCATCGAAGGGAGCCCAGAACACTCCTTTGTAGCCAATGCTTATTTCTGGATTGGAGAGTGCTTTTATCATCTCGGTCATTTTGAAAAGGCCGAGCAGATATACGATTTGGTCTTGAGGGACTACCCTAGGAGTTACAAAGTCGAAGCGGCTCGCTATCGCAGATCCCTCATCGAGTTGAAACAGAGAGAACAGGAGCTCCTCAGGCTCTTGAGAATCAGCCACGAGGAGTATCTGAAGACCATCGAAGACTTTCAGAGAAGAGAAAAAGAGTACCAACAAGCCCTGAGTAACTACCAGAGACGCCTCTCCTCCGCCAGCCGGAGCGGAGATGAGAGTCAGGACGAACACCTCCAGTTGGAACGTGAGTATCAAGACGACTTAAAAGAGCTTCAAGAGAGTCTTCGTCGACGAGACCAAAGGATCGCTGAACTGGAGCGCGAGCTGAGAGATGCTCGGAGAAACGGGGGAGCACCGGTCGTGATCAGAAACGAAGAGAATCAGTCCGAGATAATGGAGTTGCTCGCTCTGAAAGACAGAGCCCTGGAAAACAAGCTTTTCCTCATTCAATGGCTCGACGATCATGAAGGGGAGGGAAAATGAAACAAAAAATAACGGCTCTCATGATATTCTTCCTATTTACCGCCGCAGGCCCGCTGATCGGACTGAGCATCCAGCAGGGACGCGTCAAGGTAGTGCTCCACGAGAATAGCGGTCGGTTTTCCGTCTACTACCTCGAGGATATTCAACGGGACCGCTACGTCTCGCTGCTTTTCGAACGTGACCCCCGCACCAGCGAATCCGGCCTCTTGATGAATAACCGTATTTTGACCCTTGGAAAGTCCAGCGAGTTCTCCCAACGTATCGAGAAGACCGTGGACGGCGCCAAATTCGTCTGGACTTCTCCCCAGCTGGAGGTCGAACAGAAGTTCAGTTTTGCCAAATCCGACCCGAATTCCCTGGCCGAAGGGATTCGAATCGAGACCAAGATCAAAAACATCTCTGAGCAGCAACAGTCAGTGGGATTTCACCTTTTGCTGGACACCTACCTGGGGGAGAAGGGAGATGTACACTTTCGCACCTCCAATGATGAGGTCTTGGAACGGGAGAGAGAGTTTCGGCTGGATATGCCGCTCTACTGGCTCTCTCCGACCAAGGATATGAGTTTCGAGGGGCTTCATTCGGTTTTAAAAGGGCAGGGAGTCACTATTCCCGATCGGCTGGTTTTTTCCAACTGGAAACGGCTGAGCGAGAACCTATGGAACTTGCAGACTCAAAGCCGACGCAACTTCAACCTGCTCCCGTATTCGATAAACGACTCCGCGGTAGCACAGTTTTACGACCCGATGAGACTCCCTTCGGGAGGGCAGCGAGAGATAACCGCCCTTATGGGAGCCTATAACGGCAGTCCCCTGCGCATCACCGCTGGCGGAACCGAGGGCAGGGGAGAGGAAGCGGCGGAGAGTCGGCAGGATATGGAGGGACTCAGCATGGACGATCTGCGAGAGCTGGCTCGGGAAGATCTCATCGCCGTTGACGATATTATCGCTTCAATAGACAGCTTACTCTCTTTTCCCGAAAACATCGAGCAGGATAAAATCGAGCTGATCAAAAGGGATCTTCGCCGTCTCGATGAAAAAAGAGAACAGTACACGAAGATAGAATAGGCTAATGAGCACGGGGGCAAACGACCTCAAAAAAGCAAACAAACTCTACCTTCGCGGCAAGTACGGCCAGGTCCTGCAGCTCCTGGAGGCCCAGATATTCAGATACCGCCAAAGCTTCCGATTCTATTACATCCTGGGAATGAGCTGTATCAGAACCGGCGACATCTCCGGTGCCGCTTCTTACCTGCAGCGGGCCTTAAGTATCCGACCCGGGCAGGTGAACGCACTGTTGGGTATGGCTCTGGTACATCTAAAACAGCAAAAGACCGCCGATTCGATCAAAGACTGGTTTGAAGTACTGGATCAAGACCCCAAAAACAAGTATGCCCGTCGTGGTCTGGATGCGGTACGGAAGCACGGAAATCCCGACGATCTCTTATCCTACATTGAGAGCAAGAAGATCTTCAGCCTCCTCCCCCGAGAGCGGAGTATTTCACCTCTGTTGCCCCTAGGAGGATTTGTCGTGCTACTGCTTGCGGCGGGAGTTCTTCTTTTCCCCCTGTACAAGGACTTCCTGCCAAAACGCCAAGGGGCAGCCCAGAGAAGCGAAATATCCCAGCTCCAGCTGGAGGTGGAAAACTATTCGTCGGAACCCGAGGCGGAGAGTCAAAGCAGGTACGATCTGGAAGAGGGGGAAATAAAGAGTCTCTACCAAGAGGTGATCGACCACTTTCATCGCTTTGAGGACAACCAAGCACGGATGAAAATCAACCGCCTACTGCTCTCCAACGCCTCGGCGGAGGTGAAAAACAAACTGCAGCTGCTCGAGGACTACGTACGAGAGCCGAGTTTTGAAAGTCTAAAAAAATCATACCCCTTTTCGGAGGTAAGAAAAGATCCGCCGCTTTACGACCAATGTTACGTGCTGTGGCGAGGCAAGGTCGGGAACCTGCAGGTAGGGGATGAGGAGATACGATTCGACCTGCTGGTGGGGTATCACCGCGGGGAGGTTCTGGAAGGGGTGGTGCCCACCAGCCTCGACTTTGCCGCCCGTATCGACCCCTCATTGCCCATCGAAGTCTTGGGCCGGGTGACCGTCCAGGGGGAGAGAATCAGCCTAAGGGGTGTCACCATCCATCAATTTATCCCTGAATCGAATTAAAAAAAACACATGAGACGGGAGGAGTGATATGCGTGCCGTGGTACAACGGGTGAGAGACTGCAGCGTCCGGGTCGAGGACAGGCTTGTCGGTCGGATCGACGGGGGCCTCTTGGTCTACCTGGGAGTGGAAAAAGATGATAAAGACCGGGACTTGGACTACATCGTCAACAAAGTGGTGGGGCTTAGAATCTTTGAAGACGAAAGGGGCAAGATGAACCTCTCGGTGCGCGACGTAGAGGGCGCGGTTTTGGTGGTGCCCCAATTCACCCTCTGCGCGGATACGCGCAAAGGAAAGCGACCTTCCTACAACTACGCGGCCGATCCGGCCATGGGAGAGAAGTTTTATGAAACCGCGGTAGAGAAGATACGGCTGCAGGGCTGCCGTGTTGAAACCGGAGAGTTTCAGGCTTCCATGGAGGTGGACTACGTGAACATTGGACCGGTCACCATTCTGCTCGACTCGAAAGGTCGAATCTAAAGCACGCGAAACCTCCAAGAGTACTCAGCCTTTCGCGAATTATCCTCATCAGCGCGTCGACGCAGCTATTGATCATGTATCTTTGCAGCTGAGCAGCAATTCTCATTTTGAAGTGTTGACATCAACACTTCAAAATGAGAATGCCTTAAACCGTTAGAAAATGAAATTTTACCTAAGTAAATGAAGCAAATTCTCAGTTTGGAAGTCAGAAGACTTCCAAACTGAGAATTGCTAGCAGCTGAGACTTGACCACCGGTTCTTGAAGCCTATAAGATGAAGCTGGAACTTTACAATTTTTGCTTAAAATTGCGCGAAACTTGAAGCAGCAGGACGAGTAAAGTGGTAATAGTAGGTAGAGAGACCACCTTATTCGTATGGAGGGGATATGGCAAAAAAGAGCACCGCGAGCCAGGAGGCTCCGGGAAACAACGAAGAAAAAAAACAGGCCCTGGAGGCAGCCCGCCTGCAAATAGAGAAGCAGTTCGGTAAAGGCTCGCTGATGAAACTCGGGGGCGACATACGGGATCGCAACATCCGGGTCATCCCATCGGGGTCGGTCCTTCTCGACTCGGCCCTCGGTGTGGGAGGCTACCCCCGTGGGCGGGTGATCGAAATTTACGGACCCGAGTCTTCCGGCAAGACAACCCTGGCTCTGCACGCCATTGCCGAGGCGCAGAAAACGGGCGGGATCGCCGCTTTTATCGACGCTGAACACGCTCTGGACCCCACGTACGCCCGTAATTTGGGGGTCAATACCGATGAGCTCTGGGTATCGCAGCCTGATACCGGTGAACAGGCCCTGGAGATCGCCGAATCCCTGGTACGTTCCGGTGCCGTCGATATAATCGTAGTTGACTCGGTAGCCGCGCTGACCCCCCAGGCGGAGATAGAAGGGGAGATGGGCGACTCTCACATGGGGCTGCAGGCCCGCCTGATGAGCCAGGCCTTGAGAAAACTCACCGGCACCATATCCAAATCGGGTACCAGCCTCATTTTTATCAACCAAATACGAATGAAGATAGGTGTCATGTTCGGAAATCCCGAGACCACCACCGGAGGACGGGCGCTCAAGTTTTACAGCTCCGTCAGACTGGAGGTGCGCCGAATCGAGACGATCTCCAAAGGCAGCGACGACGCGATTGGCAACCGAGTGCGGGTCAAGGTGGTGAAAAACAAAGTAGCCGCACCATTCAAAAAGGTCGAAATGGAGATCATGTTCGGCAAGGGTATAAGCACCAGCGCCAGTCTGCTCGACGCGGCCCTGAAGTTCGACATCATCTCCAAAAGCGGCAGCTGGTACTCCTACGGAGAGGAGCGAATTGGGCAGGGTAGGGAGAATGCCAAACTCTTCCTGGAAAACAATCCTGAAATTGCCCAGACTGTCGATCTGCAGGTGCGCAAACTCTTTTTTCCCGAACGTTACGAAGAGACGGAACCTGACGCCGCCAAGACCAAGCCTCAAGAACCCAAGCCGGAAGAGAGCTCAAAGAAAGAAACGGTGAAGGCGGACGACGAGAAGGAACTGTTTTAGGATATGCTGGACACCGAAAAGGGGCTAAACACCGAAGAGGAACCGCAAAAAAACTACTCCTTCAAGCTGGACAGCTTTGAAGGCCCCTTGGATCTACTACTCTTTTTGATAAAAAAAAACGAGATCAATATTTACGATATCCCTATCGCCGATATCACCGAGCAGTACCTCTCCTACTTGGAGTACGCCGAGGCAAAGGGCTTGGACGACTTGACCGAGTTCTACAATCTGGCGGCCACTCTTCTTTACATAAAATCCCAGATGCTCCTACCGGTGGAGATCGATTTTGACGAAGAGTTGGAGGATCCGCGCAAAGAGCTGGTGGACAGACTGATAGAGTATCAGAAGTACAAAAAACTCACCGATCTGATGGCGGCCAAGGAGGAGGAGGCGGAATGGTTTATCGAAAGAAAAAAGATCCAGCCGATACTTCCTTTTCCCGAAGACGATGACACTTGGCAAAAAATCGACGTCTGGGACTTGTTGAAGACTTTTTCCCGAATGATCACCGGAATCGCCCCGGAGAACGTAATCGATCTGCACGAGGAGATCACGGTCAATGAGAAAATAGCTTTGATCCACGAACTCCTGGAGAGCAAAAATGAGTTCCATTTCACCGACCTCATTACCCGTCCCGACATACCGATGGATATTATCTGTGCTTTTCTGGCGATTTTAGATACGGTCAAGTCGAAACTCATAGGCATCTATCAAAACCGGCTTTTTGGTGATATAAAAATAAGAGCTTTGCAAGGGAAGGAGCATGAAACTGGAACGTGAAGTTGCACTGATCGAGGCGATCCTATTTTTGGAAAGTGAACCCATAGAAATAGAGAATCTGTCCCGTTACGCCGGGCTGCCCCGGGATGTGGTAGAGCACGCATTGGAGCAGCTGCAGGTGGAGTACGCTAAAGAAGAGCACGGTATTCATCCGATCGAGATCAGTAATGGCGTGCAGTTTTCGCCGAAGGAAGAGCTCTGGGAATACCTCAAAGAGAGATACGGCAAAAAGAACGAAAACCGTCTGTCAAAGGCGGCCCTGGAGACCCTCTCAATAATCGCCTACTCCCAACCTATTACCCGCGGGGAGGTTGACAACATCCGCGGCGTCTCATCGAGCAATATGATCAAGCAGTTGGCGGAAAGGGAGCTGGTGAAGGTGGTCGGTAAAAAAGACGTACCCGGCAAACCGGTGCAGTACGGCACCACCCGCGAGTTTCTGAAGCTCTTCCGGCTGAAGAGTATCGCCGATCTGCCGGATCTCAACGATCTGGACAAAGAACGTTTTGAGCTGGAGGCCGATGAGACGGGGAAATAGTTCCTTTCCAGATGAGGGCTTACGGTTACAAGTCTATCTGGCCCGCTGTGGTGTCGCTTCTCGACGAAGAAGCGAGCAGTTCATCGCGGCGGGACGGGTTCAAGTAAACGACCTCGTGGTCACCGAGGCCGGCAGTAGAGTCTTCCCAGGCGACACGGTGAAAATCGACGGAAGGCCCATTCGCTTGGAGACCGAGCTGCGCTATATAGCCCTCTACAAGCCTCCCTATTATCTTTGCAGCAATTTTGATCCACAGGGGCGAGATTTGGCGGTGGATCTACTGAAGGATCACTACTCGGAGCGGCTCTTTCACGTGGGAAGACTGGACTTTTTGTCTGAAGGGCTGATATTCTTCACCAACGACGGAGACTTCGCCGCCAAGGTGAGCCATCCCTCCTGGGAGATCGAAAAAGAGTACCGCCTAGAGACCAACTCAGCGGTAGACGAGGCCCTACTGAGGCAAGCCGTCCGGGGTGTAAAGATCGACGGCGTGGAATACCGAATCAAGTCGTTTCGGATAGTCAGCCGCCGAAAGATCGACATGACGCTAAACGAGGGGAAAAACCGCGAGATCCGACGCTTGATGAAGCATTTCGGAATAGGTATTCGCCGCCTGATTCGACTCCGTATCGGTCCCATAGAGCTGGGTTCGTTGGAACCGGGTGAGTTTCGAAAGCTCTCCCCAGCGGAGGTCGAATCCGTATTAAACTACCAAAGCAATGAAAAACGACGGAGGAGGAGAGATGATAGTAGCCATCGACGGACCCGCCGGGGTGGGAAAGAGTAGTATCGCCCGCCGAGTAGCTCTTTCC